>NZ_MNQY01000107.1:0-27801 GCF_001915675.1 Parabacteroides sp. merdae-related_45_40
CTGAGTTATTGGAAAAAGTCGGCATGTCGACCGTTATCGTGGTCACTTGATGGGGGCGTGACGGGATATGAGCATGAGTTTTGCAATGGATATATTTTTGTGATTACTCTTTATCGATTAATCGGATTCCTTCAGGCTCGATATTGATTATCTTTTGTTTGTAAAGAGCCCCGATTGCCTGTTTGAATGCTTTTTTGCTGCAGCGAAATAGGGAATAAATAAGTTCAGGTTCACTTTTGTCATGGACGGCCGCATATCCTCCTTGAGCTTTGAGTGAATCCAGAATAGTCTTGGCAATACCTTCTACCTTTTGATATCCTAAGGGGGTAAGGCTGACATCTATCTTTTCGTCTTTTCTGACTTCTTTGATGTACCCTTTTAGATGTTCTCCTTTTTCCAAGCGTTGAAAAACTTCATTGTGATAAACCAATCCCCAATGAGTATTGTTGATGATTACTTTATAGCCTATTTCTGTGTCTTCTGCAACCAACAAATCGACCTCCTGGTTAAAGGAGTAATTGGGGATTACATTGTCTAAATATTTATCGATTCTAGCGGAGGCAACTATACGTCCAGTTACATGATCTACGTGTACATATACCAAATACCATTTTCCTTCTCGCATGGGCATTTTTTGTTCCTTAAATGGAACCAATAAATCTTTCATTAATCCCCATTCTAAAAAAGCACCTGTATTATTAACTGATTTCACTTCCATAAACTGGAATTCTCCTGCTTGAGCAAGTGGGTTGGCTGTCGTTGCAATCAGCCTGCCTTCATTGTCGTGGTAAATAAAAACCTCGACTTCATCTCCAGGTTTTATATTTTTTGGCACATAACGGGCCGGCAAAAGTATCTCCATCCCATCTCCACCATCCAGATAAACTCCAAAGTCCAGATCTTTTATGATCTTTAATGTATTATATTTTCCTATTTCTACCATTTCGCTATTTATTTTGAGGCAAAAGTACGGGAAAATAGCCTAATATCCTATATTTTTTATTTCTCAAGCAGCAATATAACAAAATTTGCATCGTTATAGTTGTAATAGTTTTTATAAGGAGTTTTTAGATGGACGGTTCCTTTGAAAGTTGTATCTTTGCAGTTCTAATTTAGAAATACTTAATAATAGCATGAGGTTGAAATATTATTTATTAGCCATTTTTTGTGTATTGATGTGTGCATGTAAAGCACCAAAAGATGTGATTTATTTTCAGGGTATAGATGATTTAACTCCTGATGAATTGGCAGAGATGAGCCAAGCATATACGATTAAAATAGAGAATGATGATCTTTTGTCAATTAATGTTACGGCTTGGGATCCTGTTGCCGTTACACCTTTTAATCCGCCAGTGTTTGCATATTCATCACAAGGAGAACAGCCATTGATTGCTTCTGAGTCAATGTATACTTATTTAGTAGATGAAGATGGGTGTATAAATTTTCCTATTATAGGAAAGGTTCATGTAGCGGGATTGACTCGTCAAGAAATTTCCAAAAAATTGGAATCAAAGATTTCTAAATATGTGAAAGATCCTTTAGTGAATGTTCAGCTTCTTAATTTTAGAATAGTACTTATGGGAGAATTTTCGCGTCCTGGTTCATATTCGGTAAAAAGAGATAGGGTATCAGTTCTTGACGCTATAGGTATGGCTGGAGATTTGCCTCTTACTGCAAATAGGAAAAATATTTTGGTAATACGGGATAACAATGGATTAAAAGAAACATGTCGTTTGGATATTACCAACCCAAACATATTCGAATCGCCATATTTTTATTTGAAGCAAAATGATATAGTATATGTAGAACCTATAAAAACAAAGCAACGTGCAAGAACTAGTTCGGATCGTCAGTTTACAATATCTTTATTTTCGACAGTGATCAGCTCCTTGTCTGTGATTGTTGCGATGGTGTTAAGCTTAACAAATAAGTAATATGGAAAATATGCAGAAAGATAGTGAGACTATAAGTCTGAAAAAAATAATAGTAGATTATTTATATCATTGGAAAGTTTTTTTAGTTGCAGCTTGTATTTCATTAGTTTGCGCAATACTATATATGGTGATTTATCCTCAAACTTATGAATTTGTGGCTCGAATAAAGATTCAAGAAGATAAAAATCTTGGTAGTGGTGGAAGCATGGGATTGGGAGAGGCTGCCGGATTAATGAAATCGTTTGGACTGGGAAGTATTTCGGGGGGAGCTGTCAATATAGATGATGAAATTGCTATAATGTCTTCTAATGATTTGTTGAAGAAAGTTATTATCCGTTTGGGATTAAATGTTACATATAAGAAACCATATTCATTGATTTCTTTATATGAAGATTCTCCTTTGTTAATTATTCCGGACTCTTTGACTCAAGAAAATTTGGACTGTTTTGTTTCATTTAAAATAGAGGTAAGTAAAAATGGTGCTGTTTTAATAAAAATGAAAGAAACCGGTAAAGAGTATTCTTTTGCCTCTTTACCTGCTCAGCTTCGAGTGCCAGAAGGTGTATTTGATATATTATATGGAACAGAAGGAGATGTGACGAAGAAAATAGAAAAGCCTTTTTCTTTGAACATATCTGTATCTCCGGCAGGTTGGATGGCAGAAGATTTGGCAGAGGCAATAACTGTTGAAGAGTTTTCAAAAAATGCCAATACATTGGAACTATTGTATTCGGACTATTCAAGAAAACGGGGCAAGGATCTGTTGAATACTTTGATGGATGAGTATAATAATAGTTCTGAGTCTGTAAAAAAAGAAGAAGGACATAAAGCTATGACTTTTTTAGATGTTCGTATCAATGGTGTTTTACAAGAGCTTAATGGTATTGAGCGCACTATTGAAACTTATAAAATTAAGAATAAATTGACAGATATAGAATATGATGTTCAATTTTATGCTGATGCAGTGAAAAATATCCGAGAAAAAATTATTGAATATGAGGCGCAGAATCATATCATTAATTTGTTAGATACTTATGTGAAGGATCCTAAAAATAAGTATAGTGTAATTCCTGCCATGTTGTCTGCTGATGGCGAAAAAGGTGGAGCTATATCTGCTTATAATGAGGCTTTAATGGAAAGAGACAAAATAACTAAATCAACAAACTCAGTGAATCCTTTGTCTGAAATAGCTGATTCTCAGATAGACAAATTGAGAGATGGGGTTGTTTTGGCTATTGATAATGCACGAAAAAGCTCTCAGTTTGTATTGAATGATCTTAAGTCTCAAGAAAAAGCAATTATGAGTAAAATGGACTATGTTCCTACATACGAAAGAGAGTATCTTGATTATAAAAGACAGCAGGAAATTCTTCAAGGAGTGTATTTAATACTTTTACAGAAGAGAGAAGAAGTAGCTTTGTCTTTAGGTCAAGAGCGTGATAAGGGATTTATTGTAGATGCTGCAGTTGCTAAATATCGTCCTGTAGCTCCAAGAAAACTTTTTGCAGTTTTAGGATTTCTGATTTTAACAATTGTAATTCCAATGGGATATTTGTTCGCAAAACAGCAATTACGAGATTTGATAGATATTTATAAAAGAAAGTGAGAATTATATGCAAGTTATTATATTAGCCGCAGGGATGGGGAAGCGTTTGGGGAAACTTACTCAGAATAATACGAAATGTATGATTCGGGTAAATGGTGTGACCTTAATTGAACGTGTTTTGGATCAATTCTCTAAATTGAAGTTGAATAAGGTTATTATGGTAATCGGCTATAAGGGAGAGGAACTTCGTAGTTTTATTGGTGATTCATATAAGGGGCTACCGATTGAATACATTACAAATCCGATTTATGATAAAACAAATAATATCTATTCATTGTCTTTAGCAAAAGAACAGTTGCAGCAGGATGATACTTTACTTATAGAATCTGATCTTATTTTTGAAGACAAGGTGTTGGATAAAATTTTATCAGATCCATTTCCTAATATTGCATTAGTAGCCAAGTATGAAAGTTGGATGGATGGTACAGTTGTGATGTTGGATAATGACAATAACATTCTAAACTTTGTTGTAAAAAAAACATTCAATTTTGATCATAAAGAATTTTATTATAAGACAGTCAATATCTATAAATTCAGTAAAGAGTTTTCAAGAACTCATTATGTTCCATTTTTGGATGCATATATAAATGCATTGGGTAATAACGAATATTACGAGCAGGTCTTGCGTGTAATTGCATTGTTGGATAAGCCAGATTTAAAGGCGTTGCCACTTCACGGTGAAAAGTGGTATGAAATTGACGATATTCAAGACTTAAGTAACGCTGAAACTATTTTTGCGGAAAAGGAGAATCAGTTGGCTTGCTATCAAAAAAGATATGGTGGTTATTGGAGATTCCCTTCTTTGTTGGATTTTTGTTATTTGGTTAATCCTTTCTTTCCTTCTTTGAAGATGAAGAAAGAGATGCGGGCTAATTTTGATATTTTACTAAGTGAGTACCCTTCTGGGCTGAATGTAAACTCTCTATTAATTGCGAAATATTTCGGATTGGCACAACAATATGTTTGTCCGGGAAATGGTGCTGCCGAATTGATTAAGTATTTAGTGGATGAATTAACAGGTTGCTTGGGTGTTGTTTATCCGACTTTTGAGGAGTATCCTAATCGTATGCAGGAAGATAAGGTGATTGCTTATGTCCCACAGAATAAAGATTTTTCTTATACAGCTGATGATTTGATGGCATTTTTTGCAGTTCGTGAGGTTGCTGCTATTTTATTGATTAATCCGGATAATCCTTCTGGAAATTATATTTCAAAAGTTGATGTAGTTCATTTAGCTAAATGGTGTAAGGATAAGAAGGTAACATTGGTTGTCGATGAATCGTTTGTCGATTTTTCTGAACAATCAGTGGATAATACTTTGTTGACTAATGAAATACTTGAAGAAAACCCTAATTTGGTGGTTGTGAAGAGTATATCCAAATCTTACGGAGTACCAGGGTTACGGTTAGGAATTTTAGCTTCATCAAATTTGCTTTTGATCGATCGTGTACGCAAAAATGTTCCGATATGGAATATTAATTCATTTGCAGAGTTTTATATGCAGATATTTAATAAATATGAACAGGATTATAAACAGGCGTGTCGTTTGTTTATCCGTGAGCGAGATCGTTTTTATGTGGATTTACAGCAGATAGGTTATCTACGTGTCATACCTTCACAAGCAAACTATTTTTTGTGTGAGGTTATTAGTAAATATTCTTCTAAAGAATTGACTGAATTACTTTTGAATGAATATAATATTTTAATAAAAGACTGTGGAACGAAGAAGGCCTTCCGAAATGGCGAATATATACGAATAGCAGTACGTTCAACTTTAGACAACCAACGTTTAATAGATGCATTAAAAGAATTATAATTGTTAAAAAAGATGGCAATGAAAATAATAGACTTTGAAACGATACGAAATCTTTCCATATCTCCGGCTGATTGTGTAAAGTGGGTAGAAACAGCATTAAGAATGAAGTATGATAGTTGTTTACCTCATAAAATTAGTATGACAATAGAACCGGATGTCTTTTTTAATACGATGCCATCTTATTTGCCTTCTTGTGGACGTTTTGGGGTTAAGGTCGTTTCTCGTTTTCCGAAACGTGAGCCTGCATTGGTTAGTGATATTTTGTTGTATGATGCGACAAATGGTGATTTTTTGGCACTGATGGATGGAAGTTGGATTACTGCGATGCGTACTGGTGCTGTTGCGGCATTGTCCATACAGTATTTGAGGACTTCTTCAGCTCGGGAATATGCATTTATGGGACTAGGCAACACTGCTCGGGCAACACTGTTGTGCTTGATGGCTGTGTTAGAGGGGCCGTTGAACATTCGTCTTTTGTCTTATAAAGGGCAAGAGCTGGAGTTCATGAAGCGCTTTAAAGAATATTCTCGATTAAATTTTTCTATTTTTGAAAATGTGGAAGATTTGATTACAGGTGCAGATGTGGTTGTATCTTGCGTAACTGTTGCACATGGTCAGTTTGCATCGGATACATGTTTTAAGCCGGGAGTATTGGTCGTACCGGTTCATACGCGTGGATTTCAGAATTGCGATTTATTCTTCGATCAGATTTTTGCTGATGATGTCGCTCATGTAGAAGGATTTAAATATTTTAATCAGTTTAAACAGTTTGATGAGTTCGCCCGTATATTGTTAAAGCAGAATCCGGGTAGAACTTCAGATCAGGAGCGTATTTTGGCTTATAATATAGGTATTGCTTTGCATGATATTTATTTTGCTTCTCAAGTATACGACAAGGTCAAAGATTCATTACCAGATATTTCTTCGGATAAGTTAAGCGAGAAGTTTTGGGTATGAATTAGTTATGAATAGCAATGAAGTTTGGTCAAGATAATAAATACAAAGTAATTGTTCATAATACAACGTATTTGTCTGTACTTGAGATATTAAAAATGGTAATGCCTTTTGTTGCATTACCTTATTTGATATCTACAGTTGGTGCGGATAAGTACGGTTTGGTCGTTTTTGCACAGGCTATTATCTCTTATTTTATTATATTTATCAACTTTGGTCTGGATGTTTCGGCTGTAAAGAATGTTTCTATAAATCGTTCTGATAACGAGATGCTATCGGAAGTTGTATCTTCAGTTTTGATTATTAAAGCTTTTCTTTTTATACTTTCTTTTTTAGCATTAGGAGTTTTATTATTATGTGTGAAGCAATTTAGAGATAATTATGTTTTATTTTTATTGTCTTTTTTATCTTGCCTTTCAGAAATTTTGTTTCCTGTTTGGTTTTATCAAGGGGTAGAAAAGATGAAATATATTACTTTGATTCGTTTTACTTCTATTTTCTTTTATACTGTTACAGTCTTTATTTTCATTAAAAATGAAAGTGATTATTTACTGATACCATTACTTCAGTCTTTAGGGTGGCTTTTATCAGGGGTTATTTCCTTTTTTATGCTGATTCGGGTAGAAAAGATGTCCTTATTTGTGCCAACTATAGAATCGATTAGGCGGTATTTTAAAGAGAGCGTTCCGTTTTTTGTTTCTCGTGTATCAGTTGTGATTAATGCAAGTATGGCAAAGACGATTTGTGGAATTTTCTTTTCAATGCATGAGGTTGCAGTTTTTGATTTGGCCCAAAAAATTGCAATGACGGCACTTGTCCCTTTACAAATGTTGAATCAAGCTTTGTTTCCTCATATTGCAAAAACACTTGATCGGAAATTTGTCAATAAGTGTTTTCGATTGATTTTATTAGCTACAGGCTGTATCATTGTAATTGTATATATTCTTGCTCCATTTGCTGTTTTTGTTTTATCGGATGGTAAGTTGCCTGAATCTGTTGATATATTACATGTTTTTAGTTTGTTCATTTTTAGTGGAGGCATTACTTCTTTCACAGGGTCGCCAGTGCTGGTTTCTTTTGGTTATTCCAAGCCTTTTAATCGAAGTGTAGTTCTTTCGACTTTCGTCTTAATTGTAATTTATATGGTACTATATTTTACAAATTCATTCTCGATTATTAATTTTGCACTAGCCTTAGGTTTTGCAGAATTTGTAATAGCTATTTATAGGCTATATTATTGTAACCGTTATAAATTAATTATGCTTTATGGACGGGTTTAATCGTTTTAATCCAGAAGGTTCAGTGCTGAGACTTCATCAGATGAAGATGCTTCGCATTTTAGAGTTCGTAGATAGAGTTTGTAGGAAACATGGTATACGCTATTGGCTTAGTTCGGGAACATTGTTAGGTGCTGTTCGTCATGGAGGCTTTATACCTTGGGATGATGATTTGGACATAGAGATGTTATATCGGGACTATAAAAGATTGATGGAAGTCTTGCCTTTTGAATTGCCCTCTAATTTGGTGCTTCAAACAATGCACACTGATAGTAACTATGTTGCCCCTTATGCAAAATTAAGGGAAACGGATTCCTATATATCAGAAGTGAATAATATTGGTAGAAATTACAAATATAATGGGGTTTATATTGATATTTTTTATATAGAGCCTGTTAATTATCGGATGGCATGGATTGCATCTAAATTTCATGGATATATTTATAGACTTTCTTATTTAAAAAATGACCGATTAGGGATAAAAAAAGGAGTAATGAGGTGTTTGTTGTTCTTTTTGACTTATATACTTTATCCCTGCATTCGAATGATTGTTAAATTATCTCATACAAAAGAGTACCGATTGGGATTAGGATCAGGTTTTTTGGGCGTAAGGTTGTTGGACAATATTTTTCCACTAAGTGAGGTGTCTTTTGAGGGAAAAATTTTTCCAGCTCCTGCTAATACTGATGGCTATTTGTCCTATTTATATGGAGATTATATGGTATTGCCAGATTTGAGTAAAATAACTTATCATGTAAATAATGTGGATATAAAAGAATAATATAATCGAAAATGAAAAAAGTGATGCTTATTTTTGGAACTCGCCCGGAAGCAATTAAAATGTGTCCATTGGTAAAAGAGTTTCAAAAAGATACGATAAATTTTAAGACTGTTGTTTGTGTTACTGCCCAGCATCGGGAAATGTTGGATCAAGTTTTACATGTTTTTGATGTCAAACCTGAGTATGACTTGAATATAATGAAGCAAGGGCAGGATTTATATGACATAACTTCTCGTGTTTTGTTAGGCTTACGTGATGTGTTAAAAAAAGAATTGCCGGATATCGTATTAGTACATGGGGATACAACAACCTCTTCTGCAGCAGCATTAGCAGCTTTCTATCAGCAGATACCTGTAGGACATGTAGAAGCAGGGTTGAGAACTCATAATATTTATAGTCCTTGGCCTGAAGAAATGAATCGGCAGATAACAAGCCGTATTGCCGTTTTTCATTTCGCACCAACTGAATTGAGCCGGAGAAATTTACAAAGAGAAGGTGTTGCAGACGGTAATATCTATGTTGTTGGAAATACTGTTATTGATGCCTTGCATTTAGTGTTAGAGCAAATCGGGGTAAGAAAAGATATAGAGAAAAATATTCAATTTGTATTAGAGCGCGTAGGTATTCCTCTTTCTTTATTATCTTTGTGGAAGAGTGGAGAGCGGAAAATGGTTTTAATTACAGGACATCGGAGAGAAAATTTCGGTGAAGGATTTATCCATATTTGTAAGGCGATAAAGACTTTGGCTGAGAAATATTCCATGGTAGATTTTGTGTATCCCATGCATTTGAATCCGAATGTACGGAAGCCGATTGCTGAAATATTGGGTGAAAGCCATAAAGAAACCCTAACAAATGTATTTCTTATAGAACCATTGGATTATCTTCCTTTTGTTTATTTGATGAATCACTCTACAATCGTTTTGACTGATAGTGGTGGAATACAGGAAGAGGCTCCGGGATTAGGAAAGCCTGTGCTGGTTATGCGGGATACGACTGAACGTCCTGAAGCATTGGAGGCTGGGACTGTCAAATTGGTAGGAACAGGTTATAATTCAATTATAGATAATGTTTCTGATTTACTGGAAAATAAAGATTTGTATCGACAAATGTCAAAGGCTCAAAATCCGTATGGAGATGGAAAAACCAGTCAGTCTATTGTGAATATTTTATTGTAAATCGTTTTTATGAAAAGAAAAATATTAGTTATTCATAATGGATATCCTTTGCGTGGTGATGGAGGTGATAAAGTCAGAACATTAAATATGCTTCAATCCTTGGATTCTATTGGATTTGATGTTTGTTTGTTGGCTTTTTTCAAGAAAGATTTTTCTTTGTTGGCTTTAAATAAAAAAAGTATGCCTTCGAATATAAAATCATATTTTATATTTACATTACCAGATCGTTGGGGATTAGGAGGGATAGCGGCATTGTTTCGGGCTGTAATAACTTGGATTATTGTAAAGTGTAACCATATAGAGTTAATTCAATTAGAGACATCGCTTTCGGCTTCATGTGTCAGATATTTGAAGAAAAATATTTTGGTCGTGACTGATTTTCATGCAGATCCTGTACCTGAGTTACAAATGAATGGAAGGACGAAATCATCAATAAATCGTGCTGAAAAAGATGTTTGTTATGCATTGTCTCGTTCACAACGAATAATAGCCGTGTCGAATAATTTGGCAAATAATCTAAAGAAATATTACTCTTATGATTGTCCATTTTCTATTTTACCTTGTAGTTTTAATAGTGAAAAGTTTCATATAGATCCGGCTCAGGTGATCGCTTTGCGTGAGAAAATGCATTTGAAAGAGCGTATTGTCTTATGTTATTTAGGAGGGTTGCAGAAGTGGCAATGTGTGGAAGAAACATTAGATATTTTTTTACGTTTAAAAAAGAAAGATGATAGATACTTTTTATGTATATATACAAATGATGATTTGACTCCTTTCGCAAAAAAAATAGAATTGTTGGGGAATGACTGTCTTTGTATGAGTTTGAGATATGAACAGGTTCCCTTATATTTGTCCATTATTGATGCTGGTTTTGTCTTGAGACATAATAGTTTGGTGAATATAAATGCTTCTCCGACTAAAATTGCAGAGTATATGGCTGTAGGAGCAATGGTTATTGCAACGAAATATTCGGGAGATGCCAAAGTCCTTGTTGAAGATAGTGGTTACGGCATGATTTTGGATGAGATAGAAAATATTTCATCAGAAATGATAGATGAGTTGAATTTAAAGATTCATTCTTATAAAGAAAATAAGGAAAATGCCTCTGCAACAATAAAAAATTATATATTTAAAAGTAGGCTTTGGCATGCAAATGAAATAAAATTGAAGAGTTTGTATTCAAATATATAATTCGGTTTATAATGGGTTATTTGGAAAAAATAAAATATATTCTTAGAGGTAGTCGATATTATCGTAAATATTTTCAGACAACAGTTAATAGCCTACGGTATTATTTTAGAAATTTACACTATTATTGGCAGTTGTATTCTTTTAAAAAAGATCGTGAAGTATCGGGTAATACTCTTTATTTTATTATAGATCCAAATATCAAACATCCAGGATTAGTCGATCGTTTTAAGGCAATTGTTGGATTGTTTTATGTGGCTAAAATAAACGGGTTTGATTTTAAAGTGATTTTTAACCATCCATTTAAATTGGAAGAATATTTGTCTGTGAATAAGTATAATTGGATAGCTAATCAGTCCGAATTAAGTTATAGCTTGCAGAATGTTCGGCTTATACCGTATAATGGTAGTGGAAAAATACCTAGACTGAGTAAAACTATTAAGCAGTATCATGTTTATTGTTATATAGGATATGATATTATATCTTCAAATCATGTCTTAGATGCTGAATCTGTATGGAGAAATTTATTTTTGGAATTATTCAAGCCTTCTCAAGCATTGAATGAATGTTTGTATTGTTGCAGTTTAGATAGTTCTGGTTATGTCGCTGTTCATTTACGATTTGTAAATGCTTTAGAAAATTTCGAGAAAGATCAGTTTAATAGCCTAACAGAAGATAAGCGAGAGAATTTAATACAACGTTGCCTAAAAGGCATTAGGCTGATTATAGACCAAAATAAAAATAAGCAGATTGTGGTCTTTTCGGATAGTAAAGTCTTTCTTGAACGTGTGAAAGTCTTACCTGTAATAGTATTAGATGGAAAAGTCGGGCATATATCCTTTACTGAAAACACTCATGAAGTCGCAATGAAAACATTTGTAGATTTTTATGCGATTTCAAAAGCAAGTCGTGTAATTAGGATATTAGCACCTGAAATGTATAATACTGTCTTTTCTTATTATGCAGCAGTATTAGGGGGGATCATTCCTGAAGAATTACACGTTTAGTAAATTATTATATACATTAAAAGTTTGCTGGGCTATGTGATCCCAATTATATGCTTTTAAGTCATAATATACAGGATAATTGTTTTGATATATCTTATATGTTAGCTGTTGCTTTAAACTGTTCATGTGATTTACTTTGAAATAGTGCTCTTTTGATAATCCCACTGCCAAATTAGCAGGAATATCGCTAACTAAAGTATCGATATTGTAGCTCATAGCTTCTAACAATGTGATAGGTAAACCTTCATGGGAAGAGGGTAAAACGAATAATCCTGCATGTGAATAAAGCTCTTTCAATGATTCACCTTTTACCATTCCAGTCAATATAACTTGCTTTTTTCGAGCTAATTCTTTTAGATAAGTTGAATAAGATGTTTTATGGTCAGAATCTCCTGCGATAACTAAGTGATAATCCTGTAAGTTTAGATCGGAGAAGGCCATAATTAATTTGTCAAATTCTTTTTCTTTTACAAATCGGCCAACAGCTAAAATATATTTTCTGTGACTAAGTCCTAATGATTTGATATATTGATCGGTTTGAGTTGGCTGATGAATGTCAACACCGTTATAGATTAATATTGCGTTGTTTCTATTATATTTCGTTTTTAGTATATTGTCAATAACTGTGGAGATGACAATTATTTCGTCTGCCCATTTAGCGGCGAAGAATTCACCGGTTTTTAAAATGAATTTTGCAAAAAAATTCCAATTTTTACGATCATAATCTGGACCGTGATGGGTGACAACCACTTTCAATCCGAGTAGTTTTGCAAATGGAATGGCAATTGATGGTCCAATGGCATGTATATGGACTATATCTGCTTTTTGTTTATAGGCATACCAAACCCCACATATAGTGTGGATAGCACTTTCAAATCCTTTTATTTTGGGAGCTGGGAGATCTTTGAAAAAAACACCTTGATAACTTGTTAATGGAGGATTTTCCTTTACAAAGCAGGATCTTCTTACAACTGTTACATTTACTCCAAGCTTGCTGAGGCGTGGGTATAATTTTTCACAATGAGTCTCTACGCCGCCTTGTATATTGGGAAAACCTCTTAATCCTGTTACTATGATTTTCATTTTGAAGCTTTTAATATTGATTGATAAATAGAGATAAGATAGTTGAAGTGTTTGTCTGCTGAGAAATGTTGTTGTGCAAATTTATTGCAAGCTATAGACATTTCATAAAGCTTTTCTTCAGGTATTGCTATCGCTTTTCGAATAGTTTTTGTTAAATCGGCTGGGCTTCCCATTGTAAATGTGAATCCTGTTTTTTCGTCTTGTATAAGTTCAGGAATACCTCCGATATTACTGCCTATTACAGGAGTTCCCAAGGAGAGCGATTCAATAATGCTCAATGGATTGTTCTCATACCATTCAGAAGGAACGATTGTAAAAAGTGCATTTTTAACGTATTCCTTTAATTCTTGACCTTCCTTAAAACCTAAAAAAGAAACGTTTTTGGGATAGTTGTTTCCTATTTCTTTTGAAAGTGGGCCTCTGCCGATAATTTTTAAATCAATTTCGGGTATATCTCGTATTGCTTCTAATAAACTATTGATCCCCTTTTCATTAGATAATCTACCGAAATAAAGTAAGTATCTATGATTTATTTTTTTATTGATTCTTGTAGGTATATCTGGGGTAAAGTTATATAGTTGGACTGCTTTTGATGCATATCCAGGATTGAATTCGATATGTTTTTTTTGGGCGAACTTGCTGACGAAAATGAATTTGTCAATATAATTAAGTGGCTCGTAAAAGCAAGATCTGAAGCTGTTCTCCAATGAAAGTAACATACTATTTGTTAAATTTCCGTTGGAGCACCTGTTTAGTGTGCAGTGGATAAAATGTCGATCTTTGCATAATTCACAAATTTTCCCTTTTCCGTTTGTTAATGTATAAGCAGGACAAATAAGCCGATAATCGTGAACAGTCATAACAGTTGGTATTCTATATTTCTGTAAAACAGGTAATATAGAAACAGATAGGCTATTGAATAGTAAATGAATATGAGCGATATCCGGTTTCTTATCCAAAATTAGTCGTTCTAATTGTTTGGCTGCCTGTCGATTGTAAATGAATGCAGGTATGTTTGTTATTTTAGTCCAAATGTTGGATTCTGATAATTCAGGATAATCCACAAAATAAGATTCATATTCTGAAAATTTGTTTTTTTTGTTTTTTAGGGCAAAAGGTATTACTTGATGTCCTCTGTTTTCCAAGGTTGAGATTGTGTTGAAAAAAACAGTCTCAGCCCCTCCTTTTTGATAAAAATATTTATTGAGCTGTAGTATTTTCATGATTTTGAATTTGCAATTTTATTTTTCATTTCACTAAGCATTAAACCAATCATCATCATCATGAATAATCCTCTATGAGTTGTTATAGTTGAATCTGATGTCCCTTCTATTCCGAAAAAACAAATCAGTAATAATACGATGATCATTAATTTAGCTTGTTTTGTGTGTTGGAAGAATATAAGAGCTTTTTTGAATACATATATCCAGAATGTAATATAAAGCATGATTCCTACAAATCCGAATTGTGCCAATGAAGGATAATAAGTATCAGCGATGAAACTATAAAAACTTTTGCTAATCCCCCAGACATTCTCAATTCCGTATTGATTATATATGTGGGAGTAGTACAATCCTGAGGCATAGGTAGCAAAACTTCCGAATCCGCATCCGAAAGGGAAGTAGTCGATTAATATTTGGATAGAGGTTGTATAGAGTACAAAACGTGCAATTGTATCTGTTTCTGCTTCTCCTGTAATTCCTTCTATAAAGTAGAAAGAAACTTTCTTCCATGAGACGACTAATATAAGTATTAAAGTAATAATGAGAAGAATAATAGTTTTTATATTTAATTTGAAATGGTTTATGTTGGAAAAATAGATAATAACCATTACAGATAATGTGAAGAATCCATAGAATTTGGAGCGTCCGGATATAAGACCTATGGAAAGCATTATAATAAAAAGAATCCTATCTTTCATTGAAAAATCTCCTGTATAGAGAAAACAAAGAGATGTCGCTATGACTCCTGCCGCAAAATAAGTCGCGTGAGCCATTACATTTGATAGAGTATGAGGTTTGAATATTTCTATACAAGCCAGTATTAGTAGAATCAACCAAAAAAATACACAAATTATTCTTAGTATTTTCTTTTGATTTGTTGAAAAATGAGGCCTAAGAGAATATACACAAAATAAGGCTAAATATGGCTTAAATTGAATAATAAAATCTGTGATAATAGCAGCTTTTGTGTTGCTATTGATGCACAGAGAATAACATAAATAAAACAGGAATACACCAATGGTTGTTAAAAAAGCTTTATTTATTAACCACTCCTGTGATTTGAAAAGTGAATATCCGAATAATATAAATAATAAAGTTGCGCATATTTCATCGATAAAGTCAAATCCGATAGTTCCATATAGAAGTAAACCGAATATGAGTGTAAAGACAAATAGTGAGAAAAACTGTTTATTGATGAAATCTTGAATCATATAGTGTTAATTGTTTTTTGTGTAACGGTATGCATTTGACTTTATTGTATCCAAAGATAATCTCTTTGTTTATATTTAGGAAATAAATGCGGGTGAATTTGTATTTGTAGATATTAGGGGAAGTCTTTACATCTTTTCCAATTGATTGATTTTCACGTTCTCGCTCAATGAGGAATTGGGGGAAACCTCGCTCTGTGAATATGGAATAATTTGGATTTTGGGATATTCAGCCTTGTCTGTCGGTTTGTAGGCTCCGAAGAATGTAATGTAGATTTTTTTTTCTTTGGTGTCAATGGCATATATACAAAAGCTGTTGCTGCTGAGACTATCGACTTCACGTATGACGCGATTATAGATAATTCCGACTTCGCTGGGGGCTTGATTGGTACAGAGAAGCATTTTTTGAGGGGGAATGCTTTTATTTTCATTTTCAAGATCATGTATATCAAAGTTTGTTGTAAAATGGTCATGTCCTCCTAAATAACAGATGAATTCTCCCTTACTGTCATGGAAGTTGAAATTGACAGAAATATTTTTATTATCCCTTAATTTATTGAGATATGTTTTTGATATGCTGGAGCGAGATCGGTAAGCCTCTATTATCTCAGGGATCATGAACCAAGGGTGGACAAAATCACCATCGCATAGATAAGTATTAGCTTTTGGTGAATAGGCTTGGAATGGGTAGTGGTTCAAGATGATTATACTATGTTGGTCAGTTATTCCCTTTTTTAGTGCAATATTACCTAACCAATTGATTTGTTCTTGTGAATAGTAGGCATAAATGCGTGTATTATATTCAGTGCCTGGTTGATCTAACATGTCTAATGAGATGATTCGAATAGTACCTCCTTGAGGATTGGGTATATCTGCATAGAAATAATTTTGATTTGTTTGAGTTTGCTTAGGAAATAGAATGGAGTGAATTTTTTCTTTACTGATGTAATTTTTTGAGACTTTTTCTATCATATTGCAGTCGTGATTGCCTGTGCATATAAAAGACGGGATATGATTCCCTTCGTAGAAATGTTTTGTAAATGATTCCATGAAAAGAATAGCATCTTTTCGACTGGAATTGGAAATAAAGTCTCCTGTTGCTATCAAAGCATTGATTTTGAGTTTGGATTGATTGGCGAAGGTTACGGATTGTTTTAGATTTATGGGGTTTGTATAATTGTTATTAGTAGATATTGCGGATATATGTGGATCTGATATATGAACAATCTTGAAACGTTCATATATCTTGTCGGTATCTGTTTTGTTGTACATGATCGAATCTAGGCGTTGGGTTGCTTCACTATTGTTGATTGTATATAAGTAATCATGTATGTCACTGCGTAAGGTAGATACTGTAAGATTGTCTTCTGTGTCTCTGCATGCAACGGCAAAAGGTAAGACAATTATAACATATATTAAATACAATGTTTTCTTTTCCATATAATGATTATGTTAGGTGACTTTTGGTAATTTATGAATCAATGTGTTAATACTATTTGCTAAAGATAGGGAAAAAATTGAATCTTTTTACAGATATAGAGGAAAAAGAATATGATGGAAAATAGAAAGGGACAGTGTTCTGTCTTCCCTGTTTTCGGCTGATTAAGACTGGAATCACCTAATTCCTGTGCAGTTGCTCCTATCCATTGTACTGTCTTACCAATATCCGCCGTCGGAATTCTTTTTATTTGGGGTGGGTTGCCGAAACGCGCCGAGCCAGGTTTTCGACTTGTGTCGTTTTGCCCGTATCCTGGCGAATTGTCGCTTCAAGGAGTTTTGATAGACAGACAAGATGGTGGCGGCGCGGGCTTCGATTTATATAGCGGGGAAGAACCTTGGGGTGCATTCACTGAGTTCACAGGAAACAACTGGCTTATAGTTGTTTGAGATGATGTGAAGGTGAAATGGTGACTTATCCATTGAAATAAAGATGCTCGATCAGGATTTTGGTGCCGATGCCGATCAGGATCAATCCGCCGATCAGGTCCAGTTTGAGGTCTATCTTGCGGCTGAAGTGGTTGCCGAAGTAGACACCAAAAGCGGAGAATAGGAAGGTGACGATCCCTATCGTCAAGGCTTCCAGTGCAATGGCTGATTCGATGCAGGCCAACGATATGCCGACAGCCAGCGCATCGATACTTGTTGCAATGCCTAATCCGCACAGTGTCTTGTAGCATAGCGGGTTCGTTCTGCAATCCTCTTCCTTTTCCTGGGTGCTCTCGTATATCATTTTGCCTCCGAGGTAAAGCAACAGCAGGAAAGCGATCCAGTGATCGAATGCCGTGATGTATTTCTTGAAGCTCATCCCCGCCAGGTAGCCCGCTATGGTCATCCCTGCTTGAAAAATCCCCATCACACAGCCGATCTTCAGCATGTGGTGATGTCTGTAGTTTTGTATGAGAGCCCCGCCGGTGACAGAAACTGCGAGACTGTCCATTGACAATCCCACTGCCAGTAACACTATTTCTAAAAATGACATATTACATTAAAATGTTTCTTCCTTGATGATCTCCTCCAACGTTTTCCGTTTTTTGGGAGTCTGTTCAAAAAGATCCGGACTTTCCGGATAACCACCTATCGTGAGTATAACCGCCGGCTCTATCGTGTCTGGTAAATTGAAATGCTTCCGGCATAGATCCGTGTCAAAGTTACAAACCCAGCAGCTGCCCAGACCTTGTTCAGCGGCTGCTAAGCTGATATGTTCCGTGGCGATTGCCACATCGATGTCCATATGATCTTTCCGATCCGAAGAACGTTTCCACGACTGGCTGTGGTCGCCGCAGACGAGAATGTAGAGCGGTGCGGATCGGAACCATTCGCGTGCATAGCATTCCTGTATTTTTGCTCGCCCTGCCTCTTGCCGGATTATGACGAAATACCAGGGCTGGAAGTTGACTGCCGATGGAGCCATACGTCCGGCTTCCAAGATATATGCCAGTTTCTCGTCTTCCACCGGGGAGGATGCGTACTTGCGTATCGAACAACGTTTCTGTGCCAGTTCTAACAGGTTCATAATTCTGTTTCGATTTTATATTTGTTTCGATTAGGTGAATCTCTTGAAATCAACTCTCCGATGAATCCCGCGAGGAACATCTGTGTTCCGAGGATCATGGCCGTGAGCGAAACATAGAAGTAGGGCGAGTTGGTGACCAGTGGCCGCAAATCTCCCGTGCAGATGGAAATCAGTTTCGCACTCAACACAATGACCAGTGCGATGAAACCGATGAAAAACATCACGCTTCCCCATAATCCAAAGAAATGCATCGGCTTCTTTCCGAATTTGGAGGTGAACCAGAGCGTGATCAGGTCCAGATAACCGTTTACGAAGCGGTTCAGTCCGAATTTGGTCGTTCCGTACTTGCGGGCTTGGTGTTTCACCACTTTTTCGCCGATCTTGCTGAATCCCGCGATCTTGGCAAGGTAGGGAATGTAGCGGTGCATATCGTTATAGACTTCTATGTTCTTGATTACGATGTTCTTGTAAGCCTTCAGTCCGCAGTTGAAATCGTGCAGGTTCGTAATGCCGGAGAATTTGCGTGCCGTAGCGTTGAACAGCTTGGTCGGAATGGTTTTTGACAGCGGGTCGTAACGTTTTTTCTTCCAACCGGACACCAGGTCATAGCCTTCTTCGGTGATCATCCTGTATAGTTCGGGAATCTCGTCGGGGCTGTCTTGCAGGTCGGCATCCATCGTGATGACCACATCTCCCTTTGCCCGTTGGAAACCGCAGTTCAGACCGGGGGATTTGCCGTAATTACGGCGGAACTTGACAGCGTGTACCACTTCCGGATTCTTGCTTTTAAGTGCTTCGATCACTTCCCAGGAGTTGTCCGTGCTTCCGTCATTGATAAAAATTACTTCGTAACTGAAATTATGTTCTTTCATCACCCGCTCTATCCAGGCAAACAATTCAGGAAGAGACTCGGCTTCATTGTACAGTGGTATAACTACTGATATGTCCATTATTTGTTTTTATTTTCTTCTTATTTTTCTTCGGACACAGGGCTTGCTGTTTGTTTGCGGCAAACCAGTGCTGCTACCGGTATGGATAATATGATTCCGTAAAATATATTATTGAAAATACCCTGGATAGCCATGTGGATGGGAGTGAAGTTGGTCCGGCTGATAGCCTCGATCACTTCACTGTTGAAGTCAGCGTTCTTCAGCGCCACTATGGCTTGTGTCATCGTGTTGTTCAGGAAGTCGGGCGGAGCGATAAACTGGAAGAATATGAAATGCTCGATCGAAACGATCAGGGCCGCGAAGAAATACAGCATGATGCCGAACCGCCATGCATGGAAGAAACTGATGCTTCCTCCTATGTCCTGCCGGTAACGCTTGGTCAAGTAATAGGCGATGAGAGGAACGGCAAGACTTAAGCCTTCATAAATGAAGATAAGCGAGGGTATGGAATACCCGAAAATGAGGAACAGATATTTTATCACCCAATAGATGCCCATAGCCAGGCCATAAGACATCGCGCACTTCAACAGTAAACCTTTATTCTCTTCCATGATAATGCTGTTTTTTTAATGTTCTCATCAGCAAAATTAATCCTTTTGTGAGAATATACAATGCTTAGAATTGTCAATTGTCAATTGTCAATTGACAATTAACGAACGATTAACAGATAATTAACAATTGACAATAAAAAAGACAATTGACAATCGCAATTAAATATCTTTCTTAATTGTCAATTGTCAATTGTCCATTTGTTTCGAGCCTCTTGTCGGATTCGAACCAACGACCCCGAGATTACAAATCACGTGCTCTGGCCAACTGAGCTAAAGAGGCAGGTGGGTAAGCTTACTACATCGCTCCGAGGGAGCATGCCGTGTAGGACTTACCCGGGTGCAAAAGTAGATATTATTTTTTACAATGCAAGCGTTTTCTACGTGTACGAGTGTTATTTGTTTGTAAGTGGTTGGAAACCTTTTGTTTTTAGATGTGTTAAAAAATGTATGCAATGATAGGGGAAGATAGAGTTTGTTTATGAGGTGGGATATTTCGGATTTCTAAATAATCTTGTACCTTTGCAACCAAATTCAAAAATCAAAAACACTATTTACAATGGGTGGTTTTTTCGGAACTATTTCTAAGTCGGCTTGTTCAACTGATTTATTCTATGGCACCGACTATAATTCTCATCTGGGAACCCGGCGCGGCGGTATGGCTACATACGATAAGGAAGCCGGTTTCACACGTTCGATTCACAATCTGGAAAGTTCTTATTTTCGTACGAAGTTCGAGCCTGCTCTCGACAAGTTTGTGGGAAATGCCGGAATCGGTATCATCAGCGATACGGATGCGCAGCCGATCGTCATCAACTCCCACCTCGGTAAGTTCGCCATCGTGACGGTTGCCAAGATCAATAACATCGAGGAATTGGAACAGGATTTGCTGAAAGCGAATATGCACTTTTCCGAACTGAGTTCGGGTAAGACGAACCAGACCGAACTGGTAGCGTTGCTGATTACGCAGGGAAAGGATTTTGTTGAAGGCATTGAAAATGTTTACGACCGGGTCAAAGGTTCCTGTTCCATGTTGCTGCTGACGGAAGACGGTATCATCGTGGCCCGCGACAAGTGGGGGCGTACGCCTATTATTATAGGTAAGAAAGACGGAGCCTATGCCGCTACCAGCGAATCGAGCAGTTTACCTAACTTGGATTATGAAATAGACCGATTTGTCGGGCCGGGAGAAATCCTCCGCTTGCGTGCCGACGGCATCGAGCAGATGCGCCGTCCGAACGAGCAGATGCAGGTTTGCTCTTTCCTTTGGGTGTATTACGGTTTCCCGGTTTCTTGCTACGAGGGCAGGAATGTCGAGGAGGTCCGTTTTCAAAGCGGTTACAAGATGGGGAAGAAGGACGAGAGCGAAGTGGATTGTGTTTGCGGTATTCCTGATTCAGGCGTAGGGATGGCTTTGGGATATGCCGAAGGCAAAGGGGCTCCTTACCATCGGGCGATAGCCAAATACACACCGACTTGGCCGCGTAGTTTCACTCCGGCTAATCAGGAATTGCGTTCGCTTGTCGCGAAAATGAAACTGATCCCGAACCGGTCCATGCTGGAAGGAAAGCGGATCTTGTTTTGTGATGACTCGATCGTGCGCGGGACGCAGCTTCGCGACAACGTGAAAATCTTGTATGACTACGGGGCAAAAGAGGTACATATGCGCATTGCCTGCCCGCCTCTTATCTATGGTTGCCCGTTCCTCGGCTTTACTTCGTCGAAGAGTCCGCTCGAACTGATCACCCGTCGTATCATCAAGGAACTGGAAGGAGACGAGAACAAAAATCTGGAAAAATATGCGACGACCGACTCTCCTGAATATCAAAAGATGGTGCAGATCATTGCCGACCGTTTCGGTTTGAGCTCGTTGAAGTTCAATACGCTGGAAACACTCATCGAGGCAATCGGCCTACCGAAATGCAAAGTTTGTACGCATTGTTTCGACGGAAGCAGTTGTTTCTAAAGAGATATGATCGGATGAAATAAGGAAAATCATGTGCAGAAATGCGCATGATTTTTTTGTTGTTAGTGACACTTTAATTACTTTTATGGCTTGTAATATTAATGATAAGCTTATGACTGTAACAGATAGATTTTTGAAGTACGTGACGTTCGACACCGAGTCGAGCGAAACCACGGGTGTGACTCCCAGTACGCCGGGACAGCGCGTGTTTGCCGAAGCGTTGGTGAAAGAGTTGGAAGAGATAGGATTGGAAGACATCACCCTCGATGACAAGAGCTACCTGATGGCTACCCTGCCTGCCAATACGGCGAAGGAAGTTCCGACAATCGGCTTTATCGCCCATCTGGATACCAGCCCCGATATGTCGGGCAAGGATGTCGAGCCGCGTATCGTAAGTTACGAAGGGGGGGATATCGTGTTGTGCGCCGAAGAAAACGTGGTGCTTTCGCCGCTTATGTTTCCCGAACTGGACGATTATAAAGGACAGGATATCATCGTGACCAACGGCAAAACCCTGTTAGGAGCGGATGATAAGGGAGGAGTGGCTGCTATCATCGCCGCCATGAAATACCTGAAGGATCATCCGGAGATCGAACATGGCAAGATTCGCGTAGGGTTTACGCCCGACGAAGAGATCGGAGCCGGAGCCGACTACTTCGATGTCGAAAAGTTCGGTTGCGAATGGGCCTATACGATCGACGGCGGACAGATCGGCGAGTTGGAATACGAGAACTTCAATGCTGCCGGAGCCAAAGTCGTTTTCAAAGGGCTGAACGTACATCCTGGATATGCCAAGGACAAGATGCTGAACGCATCGTTGCTGGCGGTAGAGTTCGCCTCTTGGCTGCCTGTCGCGCAACGTCCCGAACATACGACCGGTTATGAAGGCTTTTTCCATCTGACCGGCATAAGCGGAACGGTCGAGGAGGCTTCTCTTTCCTATATCATACGCGACCATGTGCGCACCGCTTTCGAACGGAAGAAAGAGTTGCTGCACGAGTTGGTGAAGCGAATGAACGAGATGCATCCGGGCAGTACGACGCTCGAACTGCGCGACCAGTATTACAATATGCGTGAAGTGGTCGAACCGAAGAAGTTCATCGTGGACTTGGCGTTCGACGCCATGAAGGAAGCCGGTGTCACACCTTTGGTGAAGCCGATCCGCGGAGGTACGGACGGTGCTCGCCTTTCTTTCATGGGACTGCCTTGTCCGAATATCTTCGCAGGCGGGTTGAACTTCCACGGACGGTATGAATTCCTCCCGGTCAAGTCGCTTGAAAAGAGCATGGAGACGATCGTTAAAATAGCAGAACTATTGGTCAAAGGTAATTATACATCATAAATCACAAATCATAAATCATGAAAACAACTCCGTTTACCGACGTGCACATCGCACTCGGTGCCAAAATGCATGAATTTGCAGGTTTCAACATGCCGATCGAATACACCGGTATTATCGACGAACACATGACCGTTGTGAATGGTGTGGGTGTGTTCGATGTCTCCCACATGGGCGAGTTTTGGGTAAAAGGCCCGAACGCGCTGGCGTTTATCCAAAGCGTTACCTCGAACGACGCTTCCGTGTTGCCGATCGGCAAAGCTCAATATACTTGCTTTCCGAATGACAAGGGCGGTATCGTGGACGACCTGCTGGTCTATCATTATGAACCGGAAAAATACCTTTTGGTTGTCAATGCGGGTAACATCGCCAAAGATTGGGATTGGTGCGTGAGCCATAATACAGTAGGGGCGGAACTGGAAAACTCTTCCGACCGTACTGCACAGTTGGCTGTCCAGGGCCCGAAAGCCGTCGAAGTTTTGCAGCGCCTGACTCCGGTCGACTTGTCTTCCATTCCTTACTATTCGTTTGTGACGGGTGAATTTGCAGGTTGCAAGAACGTCATCATCTCCAATACGGGATATACCGGAGCCGGTGGTTTCGAACTTTATTTTTACCCGGATGATGCCATGACGATCTGGAATGCCATCTTCGAAGCCGGTAAGCCTGAAGGTATCAAACCGATCGGCCTGGGTGCACGCGACACGCTACGTCTGGAAATGGGCTTCTGTCTGTATGGCAACGATCTCGACGACACGACTTCGCCGATCGAAGCCGGTCTGGGTTGGATCACCAAGTTCGCCGAAGGCAAGAACTTCACCAATCGCACCGAACTGGAACGCCAGAAGAAAGAAGGCGTTAGCCGCAAGCTGTGTGCCTTCGAGCTGGTTGACAAAGGTATTCCTCGCCACGGCTAT
Organism: Parabacteroides sp. merdae-related_45_40; assembly: GCF_001915675.1. NCBI lineage: Bacteria > Pseudomonadati > Bacteroidota > Bacteroidia > Bacteroidales > Tannerellaceae > Parabacteroides > Parabacteroides sp. merdae-related_45_40. Next base: position 23,989 of record NZ_MNQY01000107.1, read on the forward strand.
GAGATTGCCGATGCCGAAGGCAACATCATCGGTGTGGTGACATCCGGAACCATGTCGCCTGTCTTGAAGAAAGGTATCGGTATGGGGTATGTGAAACCTGAATTTGCAAAAGCCGGGACGGAAATCTGTATCAAGGTCCGGGGGCGTAACTTGAAAGCCCAGGTCGTAAAAGCGCCGTTCCGCAAGTAAGCTTGACGATTGATACAATCGACGGGTCGCGAAGCTTCAATCGCAAGCCTCTTTAAGCGGCTCCGTCAGGCAACGAAGCCTGTTTCGTCACACGGCGGAACAGGCTTTGATATATCTGATTATTTGTCGTACCTTTGCGCCCGAAAATAAAAGAAGGTGCTATGTTGAATTTTCTGAAAAACTGGACATTGCCCGTTGCGATGCTTGCCGGTGCGTTAGGGTATTTTATCTTTGCCAACTTCGCTTTTCTGGAGCCGACGAAACCGTTCATGAGTTCTTTTGTGGCCTATCTGACTCCCGCATTGATCTTTGCTCAACTATTGCTGACTTTCTGCAAAGTGCAACCGCACGAGTTAATGCCTTCTCTCTGGCATGGATGGCTGTTGTTGTTCCAGCTTGTTTCGGCTTCGCTTGTAGCTGCCTTGTTGATATTCGTACACATGGATGGTGCTTACAAGGAGGTTTTCGAGGGTGCGATGGTCTGCCTGATCTGCCCGACGGCTACGGCAGCGGCTGTCATCACCGGCAAGTTAGGGGGGAGTGCATCCAGCCTGACGACTTACACGTTGCTGTCGAACGTTCTGGCGGCGATAGTTGTCCCGTTGATGTTCCCGTTGGTAGAACCTCATGCCGATATAACCTTTGTGACCGCTTTTCTGAAGATATTGAGCAAGGTGTTCCCTTTGTTGCTCTGCCCGTTTTTCCTGGCGATGTTGTTCCGCTATTTCCTTCCGGGACTGCATCATTTCCTGTTGGGTTTCCGCGACCTTGCTTTCTATCTCTGGGGTGTCGCGCTTGCCATCGTGACGGCCCAGACCGTGAAGTCTCTTGTCGAAAGCAATGCTCCGGTAGGAGTGGAGGTGCTGATAGCCTTGGCGGGCTTAGTGACCTGCGCTGTCCAGTTCTATTTGGGTAAACGGATCGGAACCCGCTATTCCGACCGCATCAGTGCTGGGCAGGCCCTTGGGCAGAAAAACACTGTACTTGCCATCTGGATGGCTTATACCTATCTGGACCCGCTTTCATCGGTCGGCCCCGGATCATACGTCCTGTGGCAAAATCTTTTTAACAGTTATCAGTTGTGGAAGAAGAGGAAAAATGATCCCATTTAGAGCTTTTTTCAGTCGCAGGCCGGGAGCAGCAGAAGTTCGTAGTCTGCGACATCCAGCCAACGGTCGAACTTCAAGCCGACCTTTTTGAAGTGGGAAACCTGTTTGAACCCAAGCCTTTCATGCAAGATATTACTGGCTTCGTTCCCCTCCGTGATGCAGGCGATCAAGGCTCGGTAGCCATTTTCGCGACATGCTTCAATCAATCTTTGCATCAGGAGCATCCCGATGCCCTTTCCGGTATGTCCGGGAGACAGGTAGACAGTTGTTTCCAGCGTATAGCGGTAAGCTGAACGCTCTTTCCACGTATGGGCATAACAATAGCCGGTGATTTCTTTGTCTTCTTCGTAGACGAAATAAGGAAAGCGGGAAGATATTTCTGCAATTCGGGCACGCATTTCTTCTTCCTGCACCGGCTCCGTATCGAATGTAGCCACGCTGTGCAACACATATTCGTTGTAAATATTTGTGATCGCCTTTGCGTCCTGGAGCTCCACTTGTCTGATCATATCCCTTTTATCTTGTATTCTTGCCGCAAAAATAATGTATTAGAAGGAAAATAATCTGTATTTTTGTAGAATAATTGATATTGATATGAGATTAAGCAACGAGTGGTTTACCGCTCTTTCAGAGAATGAATCCGGACAACTGGTCACCGTTTCCGGTCGTGATGAATTAACTGAATTTATTCAGTCGGGCAAGTTCAAGGAACGGGTGGAAATCACCTGGAAATATGAAGGTGACGATAAAGGAATGCCTTCCGAAGCGCTTGCCGAAAAGATGGAAGAGGTACAGGAAGTTTTGCGTAAGGCGATGGAAAAAGATAAGCTGTCGATCCTGACCGGCGTTTATACCGGCGGCGGAGAGAGGATATGGGTCTATTATACCCGCACCGTCCGCGTTTTTGGTGAACGGTTGAACGAAGCCCTGGCGCCGTTTGAAATGTTGCCGATCTCTATCTATACGGAGGTGGACCCCGAATGGGAGGAATACTTGGATATGTATGAGATGAAGGAGTGGGCCATTGAATGATATGTTTTGCCCGTAGGAAAAAAATCAAGGAAACATGGTTGTAGAACTCGGAAACATGTTTGGTGATATTGTCCGGAGTTTTTGCTTCTGAGTTCTAAATAGCTTCTCTTTCCTGAAAGTTTAGAAAAACGAATGCTAAATATATTTACATATATTTGGGAGATTAGACTAAAATGTATATTTACCATGAAGAATCACAACAGGAGGGATTTTATCAAGCAAGTCTCTGCTACCGGGGCTGTTTTAGCAACCGGAGCATTTGTTTCGTGTGCAGAAAAGGCATCGGCAAGCTGTTCGGGCGCCGGCACGGAAGAGAATATCCAAAGTAAACTAATCATTCCGAAGGCGCAGGGGCTGAAAATATCCGGAACTTTTTTGGATGAGATATCCCATGATATCCCGCATCAGAATTGGGGGGAAAAGGAATGGGATCGGGATTTTGCTTATATGAAAGCGATCGGGATCGATACGGTAATCGTGATCCGGAGCGGTTATCGCAAGTTTATCACCTATCCTTCGGAGTATCTGATGAAAACATTCGGCTGCTATATGCCTTCGGTCGATCTGATTGACATGTACCTGCGTCTGTCGGATAAATACGGGATGAAGTTCTTTTTCGGATTATACGATTCCGGCAAATACTGGGATACGGGCGACCTGACCTGGGAAATCGAATCCAACAAATATGTGATCGAGGAGGTCTGGAAGAAATACGGGCATCATAAAAGTTTCCAAGGATGGTATCTCTGCCAGGAGATCAGCCGTGCGACCAAGGGGGCGATCGCGGCATTCAGCAGTTTAGGCAAGCAGTGCAAGGAGGTCTCAGGCGGTCTGCCGACTCTCATCTCTCCTTGGATTGACGGAAAGAAAGCTGTCGCTGCTGCTGGAGGAGACCTGACAAAAGCCGAAGCGGTCTCTGTGGAACAGCATGAAAAGGAATGGTCTGAAATATTCGACGGGATCAAGGGAAACGTGGATGCCTGCGCTTTCCAGGACGGTCATATCGATTACGATGAATTGGATGCCTTTTTCAGTGTCAATAAGAAGATGGCGGATAAGTACGGTATCGAGTGCTGGACGAATGCCGAATCGTTTGACCGGGACATGCCGATCAAGTTCCTCCCGATCAAGTTCGACAAGCTGCGCATGAAGCTCGAAGCGGCCGCCCGGCAAAAGTACGACAAGGCGATCACTTTCGAGTTCTCCCATTTCATGAGTCCTCAGTCCGCCTATTTGCAGGCAGGGCATCTGTATGACCGTTATAAGGAGTATTTTGAAATTGGATAAATAGGTGATTGCAAAAAGTAGTACGAAGACATGAACATCTCGCCATTCAGGGTTTCGAATTGGTTTTCACCTTGAATGGCGGGATGTTTATTTTTTTGTGCAAGATGTTTATTGTGCCAACAGATAGCTTTTGAAAGTCTCGAAGTCCTTTTCCATCCCTACGCTTTGCTTTTCTCCTTGCATGAAGGCTTTTAGT
>NZ_MNQY01000115.1:0-36587 GCF_001915675.1 Parabacteroides sp. merdae-related_45_40
CCATGCTGTAACTTTTACGTTCTCTTGCTTTGTTTGACATCTTACACACGTTCTTTTAATTGTTAATTGCGTGTGAAGTAAATCTGTATCATGTCATCTCCCTCAAAAAGGCTTCTCTAGTGAATAACTGATCACTTCCCAAGCCGTTAACTGACGGCTACCCCTACTCGTAAGTTATTCACTTGACAAGCCATAAACAGACAGTTTACAACTAGCGTAACAATCTGTTATTCAATGCATTTACAACAGAAATAAAAACCGTTCAAAAAAGTCGGACTTTCCAGCCGGAATATCCTCGCCTTTTTGTATTATCTTTATCGCCAACAAATAATACGCAGATGAAGAAAAACATTGTTTTCCTGTTAATTCTAATACCTATTATATGGATCTCTTGCGACGGAATGGGCCATCAAACCATAGACTTCCGAAAAATAGAGAACCTTATGCCCCAACATCCGGATAGCGCCTTAATGCTCCTTGAACAAATAGAGAACAAAGAAAACCTATCCCGAAAAGATAAGGCACATTATTATTTGCTGTTAACAGAAACACAAGACAAGACTTTTGTTAAGCATGAAACCGACTCGCTGATCGCGATCGCGACGGATTATTATGAGGAAACAGACGATCTGGAACGAAAAGCGAAAGCTTGGTTTTATAAGGGACGGATCAATCAAAACCTAAATCATCCATTGAAAGCGCAAGAGTATTTCTTAAATGCCTTACAGAATGAGGAGCAGATTGAAGACCATGCATTACTGGGGAGGATTAATAACGGTATCGGGATGCTTTATACCCAACAAGACGTATATGAGCGAGCCTTACCTTATCAGCAAAAAGCGGTCATGCATTTCAAGGCAATAGCAGATTCTATCGGTCAAGTCTATGCGCTTCGAGATCTGGGACGTATTTATAGGATGCTCCATCAAAAAGACAGCGCTATCGCCTGTTATTCAAAAACTCTCGATTTGATGGTGAGCAGGAAGGTGCTCTCTGTTTATTCAGAACTATCGAATCTATATGTAGAAACAAAGACCTACCCGAAGGCAGAGCGTCTACTCCGTGAAGTCATGGCAAACAAGCAGGCATTGGGAAATAACATTCATCCGTTCTATTTGACACTAGGCAAATATTATTATCATTGCGGCCAATTAGATTCAGCAAAAATCTATTTGGAACAATGCACGGAAAAAGCGGGGCGATTGGACACGAGAGCGGGGGCTGTTTATTATCTATCCCAAATAGCCCTATCGAAAAAACAATGGATCCTTTATGCGAAGTTGAGTCAACAATATGAAATGATGCGTGACACACTTAACCAAGCAGAAGTCACGAATATGATTAGAAGCAAACAAGCTCTTTACGATGAACAGGATAAACAAAAATCCTTAGCGGAGGAACGAGTAAGAACGGCCTATGCGAACCTATGGATGGCCGTAATCAGTCTTATTGCTCTCTGCATAATTCTACCAACCACTTATCTTTTGTTTAAGTACAAGAAAAGACAAAAAGACCTATTGAAAATCCAAGAAGAAAACCGGGAAAAGATTTTCTCTTATGATAAAACAGTCCTAGCATATGAAAAACAGATAGAGCATAATGAACAAATCATAGAGACATTAAACAAATCTTTACAAGAGAAAGATCGAGAACAGGAAGAACTCAAGAAAGAGCTGCGGCAGGAGTTCGAACAAAAAAACCAAACATTATATGCCCAAAAAGAGCATCAGATTGAATCATTACAGAATTTGAAGAATTCATCTGTATATAAAAACTTTCATGAAAACGAGGATTGGAAACCATCTACCAAGGATTGGGAAGAGTTGTTTCATCTTATAAACGCTATTTATCCGTCTTTTGCACAAAAACTTCAAGAAGCTTACCCCAAAATACCGATACAGATGGAACGGTTATGCTATTTAGTGAGAATCCATGTGAAACCCTCACGTCTTTCTATGTTATTAAACCATAGTAATATATCAGTCTTACGGAAAAGACTTTATCTGAAGATGAGTGGCAAAACAGGAAAAGCCTCCGATTTCGATCTATATATCAATGACCTATAATCAGTGTTAGAAAATGAACAAAAACGAAAATGCCAATTGTTCATCCATGTTCATTGTTATTAGAGAATAAAGCTTTTCTTTTGCAAAAAGAAAAACAAAATATTATGAAAACAAAATTATTAACCTTATTGATGCTATTTGGCCTCTTTTCGCCACTGTCAGTTTATGGAGATGATGTACCGACCAAGGGAGGATGGCATGACGATTATTATCGCTCTGTCACTCCTGCTCCTCCAACATTATCAATCGAAGGAAATCTATTAAGCATACATTTTATAGATGCTCTGGATGATTTGACTGTTCAAGTTGTAAATGAACAAGGAGCTATCCTATATAACGAAGTAGTCTCCGGCGAAGCAGGTGAATGTGTATCCATCTCTTTAGATCAGGCTGGCACAGGATGCTTTTATGTAGTGTTAGAACATCGCCTAGGGCAGCTTACGGGAGATTTCATCATACAAAATAATTAGGTATTATTCTTTATCATATGCAAGCTTCAGGATTAAACAGTATTATATAGTTGATCCATCACTATTGTGATAATCACTGTACAGTGCCCCCAATGATACGTTTTTCCTGAATGCTTGCATTGAACTATGTTATTAGGAATTCTAAGCGTAACCTAACAAAAATACTAAGTTTGTCATTAATCAAGAACTAATACATATTATGATAATCTACGACCCCAAAATAGCGATTCTCCTTATAGCTTTTAATCGATCAAATATAAAGCAAGTATTTGATCGCATCAAAGTGGTGAAACCGAGAAGACTATATATCGCAGTAGATGGATCAACTAATGACACACAGCGTAAAATAAGTAAGGAAACAACGTTCATTGTTTCCCACATTGACTGGGAATGCCAAGTATTTAAACTATATCAGGAAAAAAATCAAGGATACGACAAACACTGTTTTGATTCGATTTCTTGGTTCTTCGAGCAAGAGCCAGAAGGAGTCATTCTAGAAGATGATTGTGTACCTTCCATTTCATTCTTTGGTTTTTGTACGACATTGCTGGAAAAGTTCAGACACGATGAACGCATCGGACACATATCCGGAAGCAATTACCAATTCGGGAAAAACAGGGGAGACGGTACTTTCTATTATTCAAACCTAACCCACGTATCCGGATGGGCTGGTTGGAGACGAGTTTGGCAAGAGCACTGCCTTAACGAAAACAAGTACGATCTTTTTAACCAACTGGATTACTTATCAAATTTACCTTCTCACGCTCCATTCCAATATCGCTGGAACAGGCTCTTCAATATAGCAAATCACAGTAATGAACATTTTTGGGAGGTAAAATACGCATACACGAACCTTATCAATAATCGATTATCGATCATTCCAAACAAAAATTTAATAACAAAGATCGCATATTATGACAAAATGCCCCATGCTATAAAAAATCATCCATTTACCAACATCAAAAACGAGGAAATCGACCATATTGTTCATCCATCTTTCATCTGTCCGGACATAGAAGCCGATTTATATTCACAAACCAAAGAATATAATACATCTTTCGAGGAACTGTATATGCCTAAAGAATACTTTTACTTAAAAGAGCACTTTGTCGCCGCAATCCGAAATAATCATATACATCCTAAAATTCCACAGATCATTCATCAGATCTATGAGGATTTAGCGGGACCACCTCCTTCTTTAGTCGAGATCTCCCAATCATGGAAAGAGCTAAATCCCGATTGGGAGTATCGGTTTTGGAATAAAAATGATATTGAGACATTTTTGAAAACCTATTATCCGGAATTTATTCCGGCCTATAATGCTTTTTCACATAATGTACAACGCTGGGACGCAATCCGGTATTTAATACTTTATAAGTTTGGTGGTCTATATGTAGACATGGATTATGAATGTACAGAAAATATCACCCCTATATTATGTAATACAGAATGTGCCATGGGATTGGAACCGGAAGCTCACGCTGTCCGTATCCATGTACCTTACATTGTTGGAAATGCTTTTATGGCAACAGTTCCGGAGCATCCTTATTTCAAAGAGTTGATCGATGCAGTTTTTTATGATAACACAAAAGCCGGAACATACACTGATTCAGTAGAATTAATACTTAACACCACAGGCCCATTTCTAACAACTCGGATATATGATAATAGTAAATATCAGGAACGGATTACGTTAATTCCGGCAGAAATCATTGCGCCTATAACTCATTCAGATATAAGAAAAATCATGAACGAGGAAACATCTATGAGTATTGAGAGCAAAGTTGAAAAATCATTTGCGATACATTATTTTTTCGGCAGTTGGCATGAGCAAACTAAAGAATTAACCTAAAAATAATATGATTATGAATACCTTTGAAGATCTTTTTTCCGAATATGCTGGGAGAATAACAGATACCGTTAATGAGCAAGAGTCTGTATTTATTCAATACTGTAAACTATTCTCTTCTATTATCACCGATAGCTTCTACGTATTGGATATAGTTCAAAAGCAATTTTGCTATATCAAACCCGATAATCTATTCTTATGTGATCATTCTGTGGAAGAAGCGATGAGGCTTGGCCATGATTTCTATACACAGATAATCCATCCTGATGACTTGCCTTTATGGACAAACATACTTAAGATCATTCCTCAATACCTAGACCGAAAAGATAAATGGAATGAAATAGATTATTTTTCTTGTACCCTTCGTTTGCTTCGCAAATATTCTTTTTCATCACACTTCCTATCACAAATGGTATATCAACGGATGAAACCTATTTGTCTAAATAACAATTTACGTTACCTTATTTGTATTGTAGAAAACTCTACAGATAAAAAGGCTGGAAATTTATTCTTACATAACAAAGACAAATCAACATACGAAGAATACAATTTCATTACCAGACGATGGAAACAAGATAAAATAGAAATACTTACAGAACGTGAGAAAGCAATACTTATGCTTGCTCAACAATGTAAAAACACTGTAGAGATCGCAAATGAATTATGCAAAGGGCAACATACTATAAGAAATCAAATAAAAGCATTATTTAACAAACTAAAAGTTCACTCTATGCAGGAAGCATTACAAATATCAAAAAATAGACTTAAGTAGGCTATTTTTACATGAAACAACACTATTAATTTTACGAACGATAATAGTATCGTCTAACTTAACAAATCAAGAAAATGAAAAATTTAGGTAAGCTTAAATTAAAACAGCTAAAAAAAGAAGAATTAGAGCGTCGAGAAATGAATGCATTAAAAGGTGGATGTAGTTGTGGAACGGCCTGTGGATGTGGTTCCGATGGTTCATGGTCTGGAGGTAGTAGTTACCAAAATAATTACGGATACTAATCTAATTTCATCGATAACCGTTAAAATTATCGGTTATCGATGAAACTTTAAACATTACAGCCATGATTAAAACACTGATTTACACAACAGAAAATAATAACTCTTATATATATGATCACAAATCTAGATTATCTATGCTGATCCACCCTGATCTTAAAAAAGCTCATGAAAATCCAGCAGAAGCGGATACATATTACTTAAAAAAATACGAATATTTAAAAAGACATGGTCTTTTTTCGGAACCTAAACCGAGTACCTTTGGTTCTTTAAACGAATCTATGATAAAAGAAAGTATAACTAAAACCTCACAAATCACATTTGAAGTAACAGATTTTTGCAATTTAAATTGTCTATATTGTTCATTTGGAGAACTATACGAAGGTTTTGATGAAAGAAATATAAAAAATATAGACATCAATTATGCAGAAAAAATGTTGAAATATATTTTTAAACTCAAATCTACAAGTAAAACAAAAAATTTAATTATTGCTTTTTACGGAGGAGAGCCATTGTTTAATGGAAAATTCATAGAGAACATAATCAATATTGTAAACACTTTAAATTACAAAAAAGAAATAAAGGTAGAATATAGCATGACAACAAATGCTACATTAATTCACAAATATGTTAAATTACTCGTAAAGTATAACTTTGAATTACTTATTAGCTTAGATGGTAATGAAAAAAATCATAGCTATAGATATTACCGAAACAACAAAAAAAATTCATTCCATAAAGTAATTGAAAATATAGACATGATTCAAAAGGAATATCCCGAATATTTTAAGAATCATATAAGATTTAATGCTGTATTACATAACAGAAACTCAGTAAAAGAAATATATGAATTTATATATGGAAGATATAAAAAAATACCACGTATAGCTGAATTAGCATTTGATGATTTAAAATCAGATAAAAAAAGTGATTATAATAAATTATTTCACAATAAACTTGAAAGCGAAAATGTTTTTAAAAATGAAAATACAGATCTTTTAGACATAATGCATACAGAATTATCCACCTATAAAGAACTCACTAATTTTTTAAAATACAATTCTTTAAATTTTTATATATCAAATATAATATCTTTATTATATGGAGTAGAAAAATATTTACCGACAAGCACTTGTCTACCAGGAGGTAAAAAAATATTGATGACAACTAATAATAAGTTATTACCCTGCGAAAGAGTTAACTATAAATATGCAATTGGAGAGATTAATAAAGAAGTAATATTAGATATTCCAAAAATAACACAACGATATAAATTTTATTTTGACCATATCAAAAATGTTTGCAAACATTGTTATTCAAATAAATTTTGCAATACATGTTTATTTCATATAAAAGGTATAGACAATGTAGATTCCAAAGAATTTATTTGTGAATATTTTTGTAATTCAAAAGAATTTACAAATAGATTACATCGAATTTTTTCTTTCTTAGAAAAATATCCAAATGATTTTTATCAAATAATAGAAAACGAAGTAATTTTATAACATTCATGGACATAGAAAATGATTATTGGTTTACAATCGAACCATATGTATTTATCAATATTGCTAATAATTGCGCATTACTATATAATACATATGATGGAAAAATATTAATAAGCAAAAAAGCAAAAGTAATTGAATTACTAAATACTTTTTTACAAAAAAAAGACTGTGGAGTTATTCTATTAAAACGAGATCTTTATCACAATTCTGATATTTTTGATTTCATCACTGATCTGAGAAATAAGTATATGGGAGATATTATTGATATTAGTTTTTCAAAAGGAAAACCTATTCAGATATTACCATATTACAACCTTAATTACAAAAATGAATTATACAAAATACACAATTTTTCACCTTATAAAAGTATCTTAGAAAAACTATCTGAGATTAGTATTTATATAGATCAAACAAGTAAAGCTGTAGATCTTGTTTCTTTTTTACAAACATTACCAGAAAATGTAATCATTAATATTATCAGTAACAATAATGAAATAGATGATAATCAATACTTTTCTTCTTTTTTAGAAAAACACAATTCATCTATAAATATTGTATGCTCATATTCAAATATTACATTATTAAACTTATCAAATACAGATAATTTATATTACAAAATAACAGTAAATTTCCCAATAAATACGAAAGAATGGGATAATTCTATACAAATATTATCCAACAAGAATTTCTCATTTGAGTATATATTAAATATATCATCTTTAGAAGATTATGAAATGGCAGAAAGACTTATTGATCAATTCCAAATCAAAAAATATATCTTCAAACCAATATATACAGGAGGTAATATTGATTTCTTCAAAGAATATGTTTTTCTTACGGAAGATGATATTTTATCAACTACTATGTCTATAAAAGATTTTTTTGCTAATCAATCTATAAATATTTACGAATTTGGAAAAATTAGTATTTTACCAAATGGTGATGCTTTTGCCAATTTAAATCATCCAGTATTAGGTAATATATACACACACAGTATTTCTGAAATAGTACAAAAAGAAGTAGAAGAAGGTATTTCTTGGTTTAATATTCGCAATAAAATTCCATGTAATACCTGCATTTATCAATGGATTTGCCCACCACCATCAAATTATGAAATAGAAATTGGACGTATGAATTTGTGTCATATAAATACGAATTGCAACTAACATTCAAAAAATTCAATCATGAGATATTCTTATATATTTTTAGGATTATTTTTATTTATCATATCTGGATGTATAAAAGAAAAAGAACAATCAGATAATGATTTTATAACAATAGATATTACAGATAATTATCCCTTAAAAGAGCTAATCCTACAAGATATTATGGATGTAGAATATATAGCTTTAGAAACAAATGAAACTTTTATATGCCAAGGTTTTGTACAAAATATTGGTAAAAATATCATATTGGTAAGAAATTACAACAGAGATGGAGATATTTTTATTTTCAACAGAAAAGGTAAAGCATTAAAAAAAATAAACCACTTAGGACAAGGGGGTGAAGAGTATACTTTTATTTTAGGAATCACATTAGATGAAGATAATAATGAGATGTTTATTAATGACAATCTTAGCAGAAAAATATTGGTTTATGATTTAGAAGGGAATTTCAAACGAAGTTTTAAACATAAAGAAGGTACTATGTATGATAAAATATATAATTTTGACCAAGATAATTTATTATGTCACGATGGATATTCTAGTAATAATGGAGAAGCAAATGAACAATCTTTTATGCTTATATCAAAATCCAATGGAAATATTACTAAAGAAATTAGAATTCCATTTAATAAAAAAATACTAACTGCTGTACTTTTACAAGACCCAAAAAATGGAATGACATATGGAGCTACCCCATCTTCTGACTATCCAATAATTCCTATTCACAATAATTGGATACTTATAGAACCTTCATCAGATACATTATTCACATTTTCTTCTGATTTACAATTAAAACCATTTATCATAAGAAAACCATCTATTGAATCTATGAATCCGGAAACATTTCTTTTCATAAGCAGTGTCACTGATCGCTACTGCTTTATGGAAATTGTAGAAAAAAAATATGATTTTGGATTACAAAAAGGCTTTCCTCGCACTAATATAGTATATGACAAACAAGATAATTCTTTGTTTAAATGCATTGTATATAATAAAGATTTCTCAGACAAAAAACAAGTATATATGAACTCAATCCCTGTAAATTGCGACATATTAACTTGGCAATCTTTAAATACTGAACAACTAATTGAGTCTTATAATAAAGGTAAATTAAAAGAAATAGCTGCAAATTTAGAAGAAGATTCAAATCCAGTAATCATGTTATTAAAACATAAAAAATAATTTAAACAATGACATCAAAAACAGAAATAGAATACGATTTACAGAAAACATCAGATATACTTATACTCAATGGAACATTAACAGAATCTCCCGGATTAATACATGGAAAAACAGGGATTGCTATATTTTTTTTCCATTATTCACAATACACAAAAAACATGTTATTTGCAGATTATGCTATGGATATAATTTATGAAATACAAAATCAAATTCATTCTAATAGTCTTGCTAATTACGAAAATGGAATAGCTGGTATAGGTGTAGGAATTGATTATCTAATTCAAAATAATTTTTTGACTTCAGAGGATGATATTTATGAAGATATTGATGAAAGAATGTATAGAGCAGTCATGTATGATCCTTGGCAATCTTTCAATATGTATGATGGATTGACTGGGTATGGAAGATATTGGATTATGCGATTAGGTTATCAATCACCCTCTAAATACGCAAAAGAGTGCTTAACGCATATAATAATAAAAATCAAAGACAATTTATCCAATATTTCTCCAGATGAACAAACAGATATATACTGTTTTTTACATGATTTACAAAAAACATCAAGCTTTAGTAATTGTACCGACATTTTAAAGCAATGTTACAAATGGGATCTATTCTCATCAAAACATATTAATAGATACTTTCCTCATCTAAAAAATCATATAATAGGCAACAAAGCACGAATAATTAAATATTATAACTATTTCACAAATCCACAGCATAATGACAATATCAATAACAACTTTTATTTAGATACAGAAATATCACCAAAATCAATGGGTATTCTTGACGGTTTTGCAGGTAAAGGATTGTTGCAATTAACAACATTAAATTCATTAAATACCAGATGGATGCAATTATTATAAACTACTAATAAAAATATCATTTATGAATTTATACATATTTAACGAAACCCGTAGAGGAGCTATTTTTGGTATAGGAACCTATATTAGAGAATTAGTCATTGCCTTAAAAGATAGCGACATTCATATTTCTATAATAAATTTAATGTCAGATAAACCACAAATACAAATAGATAATATCGATGGAATAAATTACTGGTATTTTCCAAATCCAATATTAGAATTGAGAACATTAGACAATCAGAAGCAAAGGGAATTATATTTCAAAAATATAGTTTACTTGCTAAAAATACATATAACAAATGAAAAAGAATTGATATTTCACATAAATTATAATCAATGTACAAGCCTTGCAATTGAATTAAAAAAATGTTTAATTGCAAAATAATTTCAGTTGCACATTTTTCCGAATGGGGATTTATTATTTTTGACAACAAGTACCAATTAGAACACCTATTAAACAAAAATAACACAGATAATTTTGCTCTAAATTTCAAAAAAACAATTGAAGAAGAAAAGAAAGACTATTTAGTAACGGATCATACTATTTGTTTATCAAATTATATGCAAAATATATTATGTCAATATTACAAAATAAAACCATCAAAAATATCCGTAATTCAAAATGGATTAAGCAACATTAAAAACATATCAATAAAAAACAATTCTTTACGCAAAAAATGGCATTTACAAAGTAAAGAAAAAGTAGTCCTCTTTGTAGGTAGAATTGATCAAGTAAAAGGAATACGTTATTTAATAAGGGCTTTTTATGAGGTATTAAAAACAGATCTTAATTGCCATCTGATAATAGTTGGGAATGGTGATTATGATACCTTTTTTCAAGAAGCTAAGAATATTTGTACAAGAATCACATTCACTGGGCTCTTAGAAAGAACAGATCTATATGAATTATACCAAATAGCCAATGTCGGTGTCGTACCTTCCCTATTCGAGCCTTTTGGTTATGTACCTGTCGAAATGATGATGCATGAATTACCCATCGTCGCAACCGCCACATCAGGATTGAACGAGGTAGTAGACGAATCTTGCGGATTGAAAGTACCATTAATAGTATCTCCTAATAATGTAGAGATCGACACCTCTTTGTTAGCACAGAAGATCATCTACCTATTACAGAACCCGAAAGAAGCGAAACGACTCGGGAAGAACGGTCGTAAACGGTATTTGGAGAAATATTCCTCGGAAGTATTCGGGAAAAACATGATCGCATTTTATAAATCCTTATTCCAAGAATGTAAGTAATAAACAACTAGCTTGATACTATTATATGAATACGCTCAATCAAATCGACATATCGATCATTATCCCGATATATAACGTAGAAAAATATTTGACGGTTTGTATCGACTCGTTGATGAACCAAGGTGATCTACGCATGGAGATTATCTTGGTTAATGACGGCTCGACTGATTTGTCAGGGGAAATTGCTGATGAATACGCTAAAAAAGAGGAGCGTATCAAAGTGATTCATCAAGAGAACGGGGGAGCATCCGCAGCCCGCAACGTTGGTTTGGATATTGCCACGGGAAAGTACATCGCTTTTTTGGATAGTGATGACTGGATTAAAGATGAATCATTATCTCTTTTATATGATGAGGCCGTGAAATATCATGCCGATGTCGTGATGGGAAATATGTGGCTATGCCATCAAGACGGAAGTATGGATAAACCTTTTAAATGTATTTCCAACGGATCTATAAAAGAATTGCTTTCCGGTAAAGAAGGTTTCATAGAATTAGTCAAAACGTGTTTCTATTTGCCTACACCCGTCAGATACATATACAATAGGAAATATCTGCATAAAATACAGGCTCGTTTTGAGGAAGGCATCATGCATGAGGATGAATTATGGTGTCCCATCGTCCTTTGCCAAGCGGAGAGGATGGTTATCACCAACATTGAGTTTTATTATTACCGCCAGAACGAAGAATCGGTCATGCATACGACAAGCCTAGCCCGAAGGCTGAAATCATTATTTCAAGTTACTGAGGGATTGATTAAATTCTCTGATCAATTTGTTTCCTCTAAGACGAGCGTTGACTTGAGAAGCTGGTGGTATGTAAACATCCTCAGGCTTTATTCCATGGCCTTCACACTACTTCCCAACATAAAAGATTCCTCATACATAGTACACAAACATTATCTGGATCGATTTTGGAGGGATTGCGGGCAAATGATTCCGGAATCTATACAAAGATGCAGAAATTATTACTACAAGGCAGAAGCCGGGCTGAAAGAATATACGGATTGGCGTGTGTCTGATTGGGTAGCAGGCGTAGATTGCCAAATAAAGGCTGGTAAAAAAGTGATGCTCGTATTCAACACGATAAATGGGGAAGATCTACAGTTGAAAATAGAGGATGTACCCGTTGATTGGGTGATAACCACCGACAGGAAATATTTCCAACAGGCGACTATAGTCGTTTTCCACCTTCCCACATTGCATTATGAGCTAGAGAATGATCTGGATAAGTTGGAAGGACAAACATGGGTCAGCTGGCATCTGGAGTCCGAAAAGGATGATCCGGGAATTAACGACCCGGAAATAAGCGAACTATTCGATCTTTCGATAAGTGACCCACAAGATAGCGAGGGTGAACAACATCCATTGCTAAGACTGTGCCGAAATTATGTAAATAATGGATAGAATTCCATTCATCGCTATAAGTTTTGAGCAAAAAGAAGAGATCACGAGAAAAAATAACCTATTTTTGTAATTAGGCATGATTGAGCGAATGTATCGCCCTAAGTGTTTAACCTTAAATCGTAAGAATAATGAAATGGATAATCACAATTTCAGCGATCCTTCTCTTTGCGTTAGCGGGATGTGGAAAAGATAAACAATCAACAAATGAACTCATCACAGTTGATGTTACAAAGAATTATCCTGAAAAGGAATTGACACTACAGGATTTCATGGATGTGGAATACATCCCGTTGGAAACAAATGATGAGTTTGTTACCCAAGGCAAAGTAATGGCCATTGGTGCAGAAGTTATATTAATAACCAACTGGGCCAACGACGGGAATTTGTTTGTTTTTGACAGAAAAACCGGCAAAGCCTTGAAGAAGATAAACAGGAAAGGGCAAGGTGGCGAGGAATATATAGGTATTACGGAGATTGTTCTGGATGAAGCAAACAAGGAAATATTTGTCATAGCCTATACCGGAAGTAAAATCTCAGTATATGATCTAGACGGAAATTTTAAAAGGAGTTTCAAAGCCGCAGGTACGGAATCTCATGTAAATACATTTAATTACGACCGGGAAAATTTGATCTCTTATGTACCGGATAATAGTCTGGAAAACCCGTCAAACGCCATACCTCCATATTATTTAATCTTTTCCAAACAGGATGGAAGTATCACCCGGAAAATATCAATTCCTTTTGATGAAGTTAAAAGCCCGGTCGCAAGAGACGGGGAAAACTGGGAGAACTGGGCCGCTCCAGTTCCAACCGCCATGTATCAAATAGTTCCAGATCATACCAATTGGGTACTTATGGAGACATCATCCGATACCATATACCACTATTTGCCGGATGCTAATACGACAATCCCCCTTATCGTAAGAACCCCCTCCATACACTCCATGGATCCTCCTGAAGTATTTCTTATACCAACCGTTTTTACCGACCGTTATTATTTCATGAGCCTGTTGAAAGCGGAATTTAATTTTGAAACAGGGAGAGGGTTTCCAATTTCCGGTTTGATGTACGATAGACTGGAAAATTCTTTATTCATACCTAAAATATACAATGGTGATTATACCAGCAAAAGAGAAGTGGATATGACGTCGAGACCTTTAGATCCGGAATTCGTAATCGGACAGTCATTGCAAGCCCACGAACTTGCCGAGGCTTACGGGAGAGGAGTACTGAAGGGCAAACTGAAAGAGATTGCGGCTAAATTGGATGAAGAGTCCAATCCGGTGATTATGCTGATAAAACACAAGAAAAATAAATACTAGCATGAAAGTAAATTTAATTTCAGCAGTCCTCCTCTTTGCCTTAGCGGGATGTGGAAAAGATAAGCAATCGACAGACGAGCTTGTCACGATCAATGTTAGCAAAGATTACCCAGAAAAGGAGCTAATCCTTCAGGATATTATGGATGTAGAATATATTGCGCTGGAAACAACTGACGAATTTATCACACATGGTAATGTCATGGATATCGGCGAAAAATTTATAATAGTAAAAAACAACACAAACGACGGGAACATATTCATTTTTGACCGGAAAACGGGGAAAGCTATACGGAAAATAAACCGTTTAGGACAAGGTGTCGAGGAATATCCGGGGATTGCAGGAATTACACTAGATGAGGAAAACAATGAGCTATTTGTTACACATACAGGGAAAATATCAGTATATGATTTAAACGGGGACTTTAAAAGAAGCTTTAATTTCCTAGACCCCGAGAGTGACTACCTTAAGGTTTTTAATTATGACAAGGATAATCTGATCACTTATGATAACAAAGGCTATGGAATGGTGGCAGACCAACAGCCTTATCATTTGATTATCTCAAAGTATGACGGAAGTATTATCCAGAAAATTACAATTCCTTCTAAAGAACAGAAAACACTGGTTATATTCGGAGATAATGATCAAAAAGTAATTCCTACTTTTTTTGCTACAACCGCCACTTCCGATAATTGGATACTTATGAATCTCTCATCCGATACCCTATATTCCTATTCGCCAAACGGTCATATTAAGCCTTTTATCGTGAGGACACCCTCTATATATTCCATGGATACAGAAATATTTCTTTTTGTAGAGGGGGTGACAAGCCGTTATTATTTTATGAGAACCGTAGAAAAAAAACTCGATATTAAAACGAGAAAAATACCGGTGAGTAGGTTGGTATACGACAAACAGGAAGATTCTATATTCAAATATCAAATATATAATACTGATTTTTTATATCAAAGACCGATCTATTGGATTTCATCTATTAATCAAGATATTGCGAACTGGTATCCCTTTGATGCGCCTGAATTGATTGAGGCTTATAAAGAAGGGAAGCTCAAAGGCAGGCTAAACGAAATCGCAGCGAAATTAAATGAGGATTCCAATCCCGTCATAATGCTGATCAAGTATAAGAAATAAGAACTAAATCATGTCTATATCCTAATGTTTTAATTTATGCTAAGATCGTTTCCACATTATCAGCAATTGGATTCTATGGACTGTGGTCCTAGCTGCCTCCGTATGATCGCCAAGTTCTATGGTCGTGTGTACTCGATCCAGAACTTACGGGAGAAAGCCTTCATCACCCGGGAAGGAGTCTCCATGCTGGGTATCAGCGAGGCGGCGGAAGCGATCGGGTTCCGAACACAGGGCGTGCGGATCACGGTGGAGGAATTGGAAAAGGAATGTCCCCTACCCTGCATACTGCACTGGAACCAATGGCATTTCGTGGTTTGCTACAAGATAAAGAAAGGGAAGTTCTACATAGCGGACCCGGCGGCGGGACTTATCACCTATACGAGGGAGGAGTTCAAGCGGTGCTGGGTCAGTACCAAGGTGGACGGGCAGGATACCGGGACGGCGCTCTTGCTGGAACCGGGGCCGGAGTTCTACGGGATGGAGGACGAGGAGAGAGACAGGAAACGTAACCTCGGATTCTTTTTCCGATATATATCGCCCTACAGAAGGGAGATGGCACAGCTCGTGCTGGGCATGGTGACAGCCAGCGTACTGCAACTCATCCTGCCTTTCCTCACGCAGAGCTTGGTAGATACCGGTATACGGGACAACAACCTAGGTTTCATAACCTTGATCCTTATATCGCAATTGGTGATCTTTATCGCCAAGCTATCCGTGGACTTCATACGGAGCTGGATATTGCTGCACGTAAACACGAGGATCAATATCGCCTTGATCTCCGATTTCCTCGCCAAGCTGATGCGCCTGCCCCTGCATTTCTTCGATACCAAGATGGTGGGCGATATCATGCAGCGCATCGGAGACCATGACCGCGTCGAGGCTTTCATGACGGGGACATCCATCAATACGCTCTTCTCTTTCGTTAACTTCATCGTGTTCGGGTTCGTACTGGCCTATTACGACTGGACGATACTGGGACTCTTCTTGGTAGGTAACGGGTTATACGTGGCGTGGGTACTCGCCTTCATGAGATGGAGGAGGGAGCTGGACGTAAAGCGTTTCTCGCAGGCGGCCGGGGAGCAGAGCAACCTATTCCAGCTTATCACCGGAATGCAGGAGATCAAGCTCAATAATTGCGAGACCAAGATGCGCTGGAAATGGGAACGGATACAGGTAAAACTTTTCAAGATAGGGATCAAGGGATTGGCGTTACAACAATATCAGCAACTCGGGGCGGTCTTTTTCAACCAGACCACGAACATACTCATCTCCTTCATCGCCGCACGGGCCGTCGTGCAAGGGGATATGACGCTGGGTATGATGATGTCGGTGACCTACATCGTGGGGCAGCTCTCTTCGCCTATCGAGCAATTGATCGATTTCTCACGGTCCTTGCAGGATGCGAAGATCAGTCTGGAGCGGCTCGGCGAGATACACGGGAAGGAGGACGAGGAACAGGCAGGCGGGATAAGGCTGAATGTTCTCCCCGATGACAGGACGCTGCGGCTGGAAAATCTCAGCTTCAGCTATGACGGGGCGGACAGGGATTACGTGCTGGAGGATATCAACCTGACGATACCCCATAACAGGGTGACCGCCATCGTAGGGGCCAGCGGGAGCGGGAAGACAACTATAGTAAAACTTCTGCTCGGTTTTTACAACCCCAACAAGGGGGACGTGAGGATCGGCGATACCTCCCTCAGGAACCTAAACCCGCACGTATGGCGTAGCAAGACCGGTTCGGTTATGCAGGATGGTTTTATCTTCTCGGATACGATCGCCAACAACATCGCCCCCGGCGAAGAGGTGGTGGACAAGGAACGCCTGCTTCATGCCGTGACGGTGGCGAATATCCGGGATTTCATCGATTCGCTCCCGCTGGGCTATAATACGAAGATCGGCATGGAGGGCAATGGAGTAAGCCAAGGGCAGAGGCAACGGATCCTGATCGCCCGGGCGGTGTACAAGAATCCCGACTTCATCTTCCTGGACGAGGCCACGAACGCCTTGGACGCAAACAACGAGCGGGAGATCATGGAGCAGTTGCACGCCTTCTACAAAGGACGGACGGTGGTGGTCGTGGCGCATCGACTAAGCACGGTACGTGACGCGGACAAGATCGTGGTGCTGGACAAGGGACGCATCGTGGAGGAAGGGACGCATCAGGAACTCACGGCCTTGCGGGGGACTTATTATAAGTTGGTGAAGAATCAGTTGGAGCTTGGGAATTGAGAATTGAAAATTGAAAATTAGTTGGAGAAGAGAAATAAGGACATAGAACTGAGGAGCGAGGAGGTACAGGAGGTGATGGGGCAAGTGCCGGCCTGGATCGTACGGTGGGGGATAACGCTGTTATTCCTCGTGGTCGTGACATTGCTGGTGGGAAGCTGTTTCTTCAAATATCCTGACGTGATCACGGCAGACATGACATTGACGGGGCAACATCCCGCGACGGCGGTAGTGACACGGGCGGCGGGAAAGATACAGGAGCTGCTCGTCAGGGATAATCGCCCGGTAAGGCAGGGGGATTGGCTGGCGGTCATAGAGAATCACGCCGACACGGACGATGCCATCTATCTGGATAAGGCGTTGGAACGATCCGGAAGCGACGTGGATAGCTTGGACAAGGCATTATCAAAGTACAAGGAGCTATCGCTGGGTGATATGCAAGCGGCTTACTCGGGACTACTCTCGGCGCTCCATGCCTGCATCAATTACAGGGAGATCGATTATTATCCGCAAAAAATGACCTCCATCCGCAAACAGATAGCGTTGTATAAGGCTTACTATAACGAGACCGAACGGCAGCGGAAGACCCTCTCGGAGCAATTCGCCTTGACAAGGCGGCAATACGCCCGGGATTCATTATTGTATAGCCGGTCCGTGATTTCCTCCTACGAGCATGAGACCGCACGGGCTTCCCTGCTGCAAAGCCGTTATTCGCTGGAAGGGGCGGCAGCCTCGGCCGAGAATCTCCGGATACAGATCGGGGAGCAAGAGCAATCCTTGCTGGATCTGACGCTGGAGCGGAGCGAGAAAGAATTTACGCTACGGCAGGAATTACAGACCGCCCGGGAACAATTGCTGAACAGCATGAACGAGTGGAGGTTACGTTATTGCCTCATCGCCCCGGTAGGGGGTGTCGTAACTTTCACTAAGTACTGGAATGAGAACCAGTATATCCCATCCGGAGAGGTGGCTTTCACCGTCGTGCCGCAAGGCGAGGGCCGGCTGGTGGGGAAGGTGCGCATACCGATAGCACGCTCGGGAAAAGTCCGGAGAGGCCAGCGGGCGATCGTCCGTTTCTCCAATTTCCCGGATCAGGAGTTTGGAGTGGTAAATGGCGTGGTATCGAATATCTCATTGGTCCCCACCGACGAGTACTATACGGCGGATATCGATTTTCCAGAGGGTCTGAGAACCAATTACGGTATCGACCTGCCCGTCTCGCCCGAGACGCAAGCCTCCGCGGAGATCGTAACGGAAGAATTACGCCTGATCGAACGATTCTTCCTCCCGATCAAACGGATCGTGAAAGAAGGATTTTAGTGTAATATTATCCTTTCTTTCCTATGCGTTTATCACAGATGTCACGAGTGACAGAGTTCGCCGCAGACTCTAGTTCCACGATATCCACCATCATAGCTGATTTCATGGTTGATAGCATCTGGCGATCCATATAGTTCAGTAAGGCGACAACCCATAGTAAACCGACTACGATCCAAGGATATAATTTCTTATTTTTCATTTGATTGAGGAAAATAAAAAGGAAAACAAAGCCTTAGAAACATTAGGAGCCACGGTTGTGACCCCTGATGTCAATTGACCAATTTTCAGTATTTTAGATAAAGTTATTTAGAAAGAATTTCGTCGCAGAGTAAACTACATTTGAGAAGCATTCTAGGAATGTGGAACGGACCTTTGAATAGATTGCCTTTGGCAGATTGAGAGACACTACCATCGAAGTGTAGGTAGCCATACCATTCCCCATATTCTTTGTCGGGGAGATGATTAAATGTGTAATCGTTTATTAGTTTGTGCATTTCGAGATATTTGGCGTCGCCAGTCGCTTGGTAGGCGTAAAGCGTAGCGATAACCGCCTCGCATTGTGGCCACCAAAACTTCATGTCGTGCCAATACTCTTGGGGAGGGAAGTTTTTGCAATCCTTGAAATAGTTGATTCCGCCGTACGTCTTATCCCAGCCCCAGTCCCAAGACCAGTTGAGGATTTGTAAACCCATCTCTTTCAGTTGGGGGTCCCATCCTCGGTATTTGGCCTCTTCCAAGATAAACCATGCGGTCTCGATGGAGTGGCCGGGATTGATGGTACGCCCGGCGATAGAGTCGATAAACTCACCGTTGGGTCCTACTGTCTCCAAGATAGCCTTGAATTCGGGATGCATGAAATCACGGCGTAACTCGGCTATGGAATCATCGATTTGTTGTGTAAGTATGGGATCGTTTATGGCCTCACGGATGCGTGCCGCCGTATCGATCAGTATCATGCAGAAAGAATGGCCTTTCGCCACGAGACCTTCACGAAATTTAGGCTCCAATAATCCCGGGGTATTCTTATAGTGCAATACTTGCTTGAATAAGTTCACGGCCTTCTCGGCATAGCCTTTGTCACCTGATGCCAATGCATAGTGGGCCATGGCGATCGCTGCGAAAGTCTCGGAGAATACGTAACGGCGTTTACGTACAGGGATGCCTGCCGCTGTTACCTCGAAGAACATACGTCCGTCCGTATCAAAACAATGTTTCTCGATGAAATCGATACCGTTTTTACAGGCTCTCAGCCATTCTTCGTTCTTCTCAATGTGATTATAGGCATATGCCAAGATAAAGGCGAATCGTCCTTGGAACCAAACGGATTTAGTAGAGTCCATCAGAGTACCATCCCGGTCTACGCAAGTAAAGTAACCGCCGTTCTCTTTGTCCAGTCCGTATTTCATCCAAAAAGGAAGAATATTGGAAAGAAGCTCATTCCGATAGGTCTTGCCCCAATAAGCTAGATATTCCGATGGATTAGATAAATTGTCAAACGCTGCCATACCTTAGAATTTATTACATCTTTCAAAGAAATTGATAGCCTCTAATTCCGCTTTCATCGCGGCCTCTTCTTCGTCCGTCATATTCCGGAACGGGGTACGGTTCTTGCCGAGATCTAATCCGATCAATTTCATGATGCGTTTTCCTCCGACGATATTACCACGGTAATTGCAGATAACGTTAATAACCTCCTGAGAGAAGTTTTGTCTCTCGCGAGCTGTCTCTAAGTCACCGGCTGCCCAAGCCTCTAGGATACCGGTTAATTCTTTTCCGTTATAGTTTGTGGTACCACCGATACCTCCTTGCGCTCCACCCATCGCAAGGCAAGGAAGAATCGTTTCATCCTGTCCGTGCAACATGTCGAATTTACCATCCTTGTATAAACGACATTGATTGTATTCGTATAAGCTCTCGTATGTATATTTGATACCGGCGAAATTAGGGATACGCCCGTCTACTGCTTTTAAGAAATCCAGCATAGGGAGGAAAGCGTTGTTAAACGCAGGGATATGATAGTAGTAAAACGGTAAGGCAGGAGCGCCGCAAGCGATCTCCTCGCAGTACTTTACCAATTCCTCAATTCGACCGATACGAGGGAAAGGGGTAGCCATAGCGCCAATACCCCAAGCGCCGATCTTTTGAGCATGTTCCGCTAAATTACGACTAGACTTAACGCATGTGCTACCTACGTGCACAATTACCTTAAAGCCTTCCGGAGCTGCTTCCATCCATTTCTCGGCCAATTTCATGCGTTCTTCCTCTGTCAGCATATAACCTTCTCCGGAAGAACCATTGATGAACACGCCTTTCAGTCCGTTTTTCACAAGAAGTTTCGCATAAGCTTCAATTGGCTCGTAATTAACTTCCCCGTTCTCATGGAACGGAGTGAAGGGAGCATCGATCAGTCCTTTAATTTTATCCATACCTGCGTTATTTTTATGAGTTTTAACCTCTGATTTTAATTACGATGCAAATATAAATAAAATATTTTAATAATAAACCAATATTTTATCAAGAAAATGAAATAATTATTTGATTTTTATTTAATTCCTTTGAAATGGTTGTTAAATCATACCTAGAATTTTAGATCGAGATAGCAGGCAGGCCCCTAATATGCCCGCTCTTTCACCTAATTTGGATACTTTGATCTGTGTATCACGGGTTACCAAGTTTAAAGAGTACTTCCTAACGGCACTTTTAATAGGTAGACTTAAATATTCTCCCGTTTGCGACAAGGGCCCACCCAGTACGACCAGTTCTGGATTGAAAATGTTCATCAATCCTGCTATTCCTTTACCTAGATTAAAACCGATCTCCTCCAGTATCTCAATAGATAGCATATCCTCTTTGTGAATAGCGTCGATCAAGTCAGAGAGTCCGATGTATTCCCCGGCATCGATTTTACTGGCCAATATGGTGTTGCTACCCTCTTTATACCGCTCAAGGAGGGTACGGTATAGGGCAGAACCGGAAGCTCCAGTCTCGAGGCATCCTTTTTTACCGCAATGGCAAAGAATCTCATTCTCGAAGAAGCTGAAGTGCCCAAATTCTCCGGAGAAGCCTGATTTCCCGAAATAAACCTTGCCGTCTATGATGATACCGATACCTAATCCCCAAGATATATTGATGAATAGGATATTTTTTTCTCCTTTTACGACTCCTTGAAGATATTCGCCGTAAGCCATGGAACGGGTGTCATTCTCTATATAGATCTTTATATGTAGTTTTTCCTCAAGGATTTGAGACAAGGGCTTCTCCTCAAAGTAAAAAATGCTATAGCTATATCCGGCGAAAGGATTTACCCGTCCGGATATATTAATGCCAATGCTTAATATCTTTTCCCTTGGGATCGGCAACGAGTTTATAAATTCATTGATACATTCGCAAAGATGGTCTAAAGCGGCTGGTGTGTTTTCGAGTGTATAAGGGATATTCTGCTCAATGCGGATCTTATCTCCCTTAAAATCTAATATGGCTAGATTCAGTTGATCTTTCAGTATATCTACGCCCACAAAATAGCCGGATGCGGGATTGAGCCCGTAAATACTAGGCTTACGCCCTCCGCTAGTCTCTTGTTTTCCAAAGTCGAGTATATAACCGTCCTCTTGTAATTCGCTAATTAGCTTGGTGACGGTGGGGATACTGAGATTCATTTCTTTACATACCTCCGCTATAGTAGCGTCTCCATTGGCCATATAATAATGTATGATCTTCTTTTTCAGAAGGCCACTACGAGTATTGTCATCGGACGAGAGCAAGAACTTAGTTGTCATGGTTATACCTTTATTGAGTGATTAGGGCAAAGGTACAATAAGTTTTTTCAAAAACTAAGCGTAATAAAATAAAATTTTTTCATAAGGAGCTATCTTAATTGTAAGAATTTGTAATAGAAGTTGAATGACATAGTCTGCGGCGAACTTCGGACGTTTGATGGCAGTCTTCCTCTGGATCTACGGATTCATGAGCCCTGTAGCCGGTATGGTGGCAGACAGGGTAAACAGGAAGTGGCTAATCGTGGGTAGCTTATTTGTCTGGTCCTTCGTGACTTTGATGATGGGGTATTGCACGGATTTCAATCAGATCTATTACCTACGTGCCTTGATGGGGGTCAGTGAGGCCCTGTATATTCCTGCCGGATTATCGCTTATCACAGATTATCACCAAGAGAAAACACGGTCATTAGCCGTAGGTATCCATATGACAGGTCTATACGTAGGCCAAGCCTTGGGAGGATTCGGAGCTACGGTGGCCAGCGCTTATACGTGGGAAACGACTTTCCATTGGTTTGGTATCATCGGCATCGCTTATAGCGTGGTCTTGATCATCTTCTTACACGATAAGAAAGATCATGTCGAACAAGCCGTAAAACTGGAAAATTATCCGAAAGAGAATCCGATTTCCGGTGCGTTTAAAGGATTAGGGATGTTATTCACGAACATCGCTTTTTGGATCATTCTTCTTTATTTCGCCACGCCGAGCTTACCGGGTTGGGCGACAAAGAACTGGCTCCCTACCCTATTCGCTGAAAATCTCTCGTTGGATATGTCCGAGGCCGGTCCGTTATCTACATTCACGATCGCTATCTCTTCCTTTATAGGGGTAATCGCCGGAGGTATTTTATCCGATAAATGGATCCAGCGGAATGTCCGGGGACGTGTATACACAGGCGCCATTGGTTTGGCATTAACGATACCCTCTCTCCTATTACTAGGATTTGGGCACAACTTCCCGATGATTATCGGCGGTGGTCTTTGCTTCGGTATCGGTTATGGTATATTCGACGCCAATAATATGCCTATCCTTTGCCAATTCATCTCCCCCCGTTATCGGGCTACAGCCTATGGAATTATGAATATGACCGGTGTATTTGCCGGAGCCGCCATCACGGATATACTAGGAAAATCTACCGACGCTGGTAATCTTGGCCATGACTTCGCCATGCTAGCCGGATTGGTACTCATCGCACTTTTAATCCAAGTGATCTTCTTACGTCCGAAAGTCGCTAATATGACCGACGAATGCTAATTAATCTCATCCAATAAACTAAATAAACAACAAAAAAGTAATTCATTATGAAGAAGAATCTACTGCTCTTAATGCTTGCGCTCCTACTTCCGGCATTTATGTACGGACAAGAGCAGACAGTCTCCGGAACAGTGCTGGATACCTACAACATGGGTGTCCCCGGTGCGTCTATCGTTGAAAAAGGCACGACAAATGGAACGATTACCGATTTCGACGGTAATTACACTCTCACCGTATCCAACAAGAACGCCACATTAGTATTTTCTTTCATTGGGTACAAGACACAAGAAGTTCCAGTAGCCGGAAAGGCCAAAGTAGACGTGATCCTACAAGAAAACGCCGAACAGCTAGACGAAGTAGTGGTAACCGGTTACGGTGGCTCACAAAAGAGAGCGACCTTGACAACCTCTATCTCTAAATTGGATAACGCCGTACTGGAAAATGCAGCTATGGCCAATGCCGGACAATCTTTACAAGGTACGGTTTCCGGTTTACGCGTAGTAAACATAAGTGGCCAGCCGGGTAAAGACCCCAATATCGTACTTCGTGGTGGAGCTACCATGACCGGAAAAGACAATGGAGCTTTGGTAGTGGTAGACGGTATCGTTCGTAACTCTTTGGCAGATATCAACCCTTCAGATATCGAGTCCATCCAAGTATTAAAAGATGCTGCCTCAACGGCCATTTATGGAGCACGTGCGAATGGCGGTGTAATCCTTGTCACGACCAAACGGGGAAAAGAAGGCGTAGCTTCCGTTTCCTATAAATTTAAAGGAGGAGCAAACTTCGCCCGTACAGGATATGATTACTTGAACGCAGAGGACTATATCTATTATAATCGCTTAGGATACAAGCGAACCGGACGTTCGGGTATCGATAACCAAATGGGCTATGGAGTTGGTAACGATTTATTCGACATTCGCTATCTAGATGACACGACGAAAGGTCTGTTAAACGAAGGTTGGCAACAAATGACAGATCCCAATGATCCTACAAAGCAACTTTTATTTAAGGATTATTCAGGCCAATTGAAAGATGCAGCTTTCAAAGACCCCTCATTCACGCAAGATCATTATTTGAACATTACAGGCGGTAACGATAAGGGTACTTTCGCTGCTAGTTTAGGTTATTACAAAGAAGATGGTTTGATCAAAGGTACTAGTTACGAACGCTTCTCCGGAACGTTAAACGGTTCCTATAAAATATTCCCGATCTTAACTGTAAACGGCGGGGCGACTTACACTTGGTCTCGTACGCCGGGATTATGGATCGGTCAATACGAGTTCTTCTATCGTACGATGAGCCAACGCCCAACTTGGAACCCCTATATGGAAGATGGATCTCCCGCTTCCGGTTTCGGTACCGGTGATGGTAATCCTCTTTACTACAAGGACAAGCTAACGAATACAAATGGAATCCGTCGTTCAACATACAACATAGGTTTCGATTTGCAAATCATTCCCGAGAAATTAGTATTAAAGGCTAATAGCGCTTTGTATCACGTAGATAATCAAACGGATAAATTTGATAAAGCCTATCAACAACAGAACTCTAGCACACCGAACCTAACGCGCCAGGCTGAAGCGAAATATGTAAAGGAAAATCAACAGCAACATAGTGTGACCTTGACATATTCTGATAGTTTCAAGGACAAGCACAATTTGGAAGCCATGGTCGGCGGTGAGTATTTCAATTGGCATCAATATACGTTAAACGCCAAGACTCAAAATTCACCTTCGGATGATATCCCAACCTTGAACGCAGGAAGTAACCGTACGTATTCATACAGTTACAAACAAGGCTATCGTATCCTTTCCGGCTTCGCTCGTGTAAACTATAACTACAACCTCAAATATCTGTTGTCTGTTGTAGCTCGTTATGATGGTATCTCCAAACTGAGCGACCACCGTTGGGGTTTCTTCCCGGGTGTCTCCGCAGGTTGGAACATCATGGAGGAAGATTTCTTCAAGGACTCCAAATTAGCGGATATTATCTCGAACCTGAAACCACGTGTCAGCTATGGTGTAAACGGTAATGTAAACGGATTAGGCTATTATGACGTATACGGTAGTTACGGACAAAAAGACAAAGACGGAAATATCATAACAAACTACAACAATTCCGTTGGTTTTTACAATGACCAATTGGTTAATAGCGGTTTACGTTGGGAGCAAAGTAAGTCTTTCGAAGTAGGTCTGGATATAGGTTTCTTCAATAACCGCTTAAGCTTTATCTTAGACTATTATAACCGTACGACTTCCGATTTGTTGACTGATCTGGATTTGCCTAATTACACGGGATTCAAAAGTATCAAAACCAACTTAGGAACACTGCGTAACCAAGGTTTTGAGATGGAGGTAAAAGCTAACATCTTAAATAATGTAGGAGGTTTCAGTTGGGACGTAACAGCTAACTTATCTACGGTAGCCAACAAGATCATCAAGCTTCCGGCAAACGGAAACGAGAACAACCGCCAAGGTGGATACCAAGTATGGGATCCGAAAAAAGGCGAAGTCGTTTGGGTTGGCGGAAAACAAGAAGGAGGAAAGCTGGGTGACTTGTTCGCATTCAAGCAAGATCACATTTTCAAAGATTGGGATGACGTAAAAGCAAACGCAAATAATCGTTATGACGCCATTGGTGAATTATATGGTCCAGCGGCATGGGAAGCCCTGAAAGACAAAACCGGAAAACAACAAATCGAGCCGGGTGACGTATGTTGGGCCGATTTGAATGGTGACGGTGTCATCAACAATCTAGACCGTGTGAAGGTAGGCAATATCTTCCCGAACGTAACAGGAGGTTTCTCTACCACCGTTTCTTACAAGGATTTCTCTTTATACGCCCGTTTCGACTACGCATTAGGCCATACATTGTATAACGACTTGGCCGCACGCTCTATCGGACAATACCAAGGTTCATTTAACATCATCGACATGGTTAAACAAAGCTGGTCTGAAGAGAACACGAATACGGATATCCCGAAATTCTACTATGCGGATCAATTGAGCAAAAAGAATATCACCCGCTCCAACAACGGACTTACGGCTGTAGATAACAACAGCTCACGATTCTATGAAAAGGGTGATTACTTGGCACTTCGCGAGATCACATTGACATGGAACTTACCGAAAAGATGGATCAATAAAGCGTTTATGTCAAACGCCTCTGTTTATGTCACCGGACAAAATCTGTGCTACTTTACCGGTTATTCCGGAGTATCACCAGAACCAGCCGTAGATACCTATTATGGTCAAGGCATCGACAATGGTAGATATCCGACTCCTAAGACTGTCCTTATGGGTGTATCTGTAACTTTCTAATTAACGCATAAAAATTAAACATCATATGAAAAAGATATTTATAACCTTTATGGTGGCTGTGTCCTTGTTGACATTCAATCGATGCACCTCGTTGGACATGGAGCCAGTCAGCAGTATTTCCGATGCTAACTATTGGAAATCATCGGACCAATTCAAGGCATTCAATACAGGTCTGCATTCCTTGCTTCGCTTACGTAGCTATAATATATTCGTACTGGGTGAACCACGTGCCGATATTTATGGCGACCAGCCTTTCGGAGGTGAAGCCACTCAAGGCGTAGAACGATATCCGTATAATACGATCAACGCTGAATTTACGGGCATCAGCAATTTTGGAGATTTCTATGAGACAATCAACCAATTAAACCTCATGATCCGTAAGACCAACGAGACTACCTTATTAGATGAAAATGAGAAGAACTACTTCTTAGGTGAAGCATATGGTATGCGTGCGTATATTTATTTCCATCTATTACGTTCATGGGGAGATGTAATTTTGGTAACCGAACCTACTCTAGGTAACGAACTGGATATCTCTCATTTGGAAAAAGCGGCGTCTCCAGCAAGTGAGGTCATGGACCAGATCAAGAAAGACATTGACGCTTCCGTCAATGCTTTCGGTAGTGATTATTCTTACAAATATGGAAAAGGCTACTGGTCTAAATCAGCCACATTGATACTAAAAGGTGAAGTTTATTTATGGAGTGGTCGCCAAATGGGTGGAGGTACAGGAGATTATTCTACCGCCAAGGCTGCTTTGCAAGATCTTCAACAAAACGGCAACCTAAAGCTACAGGATAAGTTTACTGATGTATTCGCCTATGGGAATAAGGAGAATAGCGAGATCATCTTCGCTTTCAAGAGTATCAAAGATGAATTCACCATGTGGAAAGATTATAATTGGCGAAACAACATGGTTCCGCAACGTGAATACATGGCAAACTATTGCGATGAATCAGGAACCCCATTCATGGAAATTCCGGGTTATAATTTCCACGGTTTAATGCGTTACCAAGTTAAGAAAGATCATTACTGGAAAACTTTCCGCGAAAATGATTCCCGTCTGACAGGAACCTTGAAAGCTGTTTATCAAAAACAGGAAGACGGAAGCATAAAGTACATCGCTCCATTCGCATACAAATTCCAAGGAACAACATTGGAGGGTAGCAACGAACGTAACTGGCTGGATGATTATCCTATTTACCGTTATGCCGATGCCCTGTTACTACTAGCCGAGGCTAAAGCTCTCTTAGGAGAAGATCCTTCCACGGAGATCAATGCCGTACGCGAGCGTGCTTACGGTTCTGAATATTTCAACGCACATAAAAACGAGGTCGCTTATCCGAATGACAAGGGAAGTTTCTATAACGATAACCCATTTGAGGGGGGCGATGAGAACGTGATGGAAGCTATATTGAAAGAACGGCTGCGCGAGTTCTTCTTCGAGGGCAAGCGTTGGTATGACTTGAGACGTTTCGGTAATCAATATGTCTTGAAATACACGACCGCACAAGAGTCCCGTCTTTTGTGGCCGATCAACGAGGATGCATTGACAAACAATCCCGCATTGAAACAGACTCCCGGATACTAATCGTACATAGGTTTAAGGCGATTGGATATAACTAGGTTTTTGGCACGAATTCCAAAGGGGCTTTGTTCATATGAATGAATATCGCTACCTTTGGAATTCACATATCTATTAATTTCAACCTACAAACAAAAAACATCATGAAAAAAACTTTCCTGTATTTCTGCCTTCTTTTCATCGTACAAACGGCTTTTGCGGCAGACAGTCTTTATGTGCGAGAGCAACAAATCCCCATCTTGATAGACCGGATCGACAATGTACTTTACGAGATGCGGATACCGGCCCAAAAAGGGGATGTATTAAACGAGATCACGATACAGATCGGAGACAATGTCAATCTGTCGGACATCCAAGCGATACGTCTATTTTATAGCGGAGTGGAAGCTCCATCCCGCAAAGGGGAACATTTCAGTCCCGTTACGTACATATCCAGCCATATACCGGGAAATACCCGTAAGGCTCTTGAATCTTATTCCGTACGGCAAGATGAGGTTACCGCCCCCTTGTCGCGCACGGTAAAACTAACCTCTAAACAACCGATGCTTAAAGGCATCAATTATTTCTGGGTAAGTATCCAGATGAAGCCAGAGACTTCCTTATTGGCAAAAGTAGCGACTACGATACCTAACGCCCAGATCAACAACAAACCGATCGACATCACTTGGAAAGGAAAGGTGGACGAACGCCATGTAGGTATCGGCGTACGCCAAGCCGGGGATGACGGATCGGCGGCCTTCCGCATCCCGGGATTAGTGACGACGAATAACGGAACATTACTCGGAGTCTACGATATTCGCTATAATAGCAGCGTGGACCTGCAAGAGAAAATCGATATCGGAGTAAGCCGCAGTACCGATAAGGGACAAACTTGGGAACCGATGCGAGTAGCCATGACTTTCAAACAAACGGATGGCCTGCCCCACGGACAAAACGGCGTGGGAGACCCATCGATCTTGGTAGACGAAAAGACCAATACGATCTGGGTAGTAGCCGCATGGACGCATGGTATGGGTAACGAACGGGCTTGGTGGAACTCCATGCCGGGAATGACACCGGACGAGACCGCCCAACTTATGCTCGTGAAAAGTGAGGACGATGGTAAGACGTGGAGCGAACCGATCAACATCACGTCTCAAGTAAAAGACCCGTCTTGGTATTTCCTATTGCAAGGCCCGGGACGAGGCATCACGATGCAAGACGGTACTTTGGTCTTCCCCATCCAGTTTATCGACGCTACCCGTGTGCCCAACGCCGGCATTATGTATAGCAAAGACCGCGGGAAAACATGGCACCTGCATAACTTAGCCCGCACGAATACCACGGAGGCGCAAGTTGCCGAGGTAGAGCCGGGCGTATTGATGCTAAATATGCGCGATAACCGGGGCGGTAGCCGTGCCGTAGCCACGACAAAAGATTTAGGCAAGACATGGACAGAGCATCCTTCCAGCCGCAGTGCCTTGCAGGAACCCGTTTGTATGGCCAGCTTGATCAAGGTAAACGCCAAAGACAACATCACCGGCAAAGACCTTTTACTCTTCTCCAACCCGAATACGACAAAAGGGCGTAATCATATCACGATCAAGGCGAGTCTGGACGGCGGACTTACTTGGCCTACGGAACATCAAGTCTTATTAGACGAGGCCGAGGGCTGGGGATATTCCTGTCTCTCCATGATCGATAAGGAAACGGTTGGAATCTTCTACGAGTCAAGCGTGGCGCATATGACCTTCCAAGCCATTAAGCTAACAGATCTTATTCCTTAGAGAAACAATCTATGAGATCAATACTGAATCTTATTCTTATTGTATATATAGGCATTTCCGGGTCTTTACAGGCCCGGAATCCTGTTTTATTGCCCTTGCCCCAAAAATACGTCCGGACAAACGCTTCGTTCCATCCGAAGGAAATCGCGGTTTCTTCCGAAGGGAAACTCCGTTCCATCCTAATGGAATTCTTGGAGGAGCTGCCGGTAAGCGTCCAACCGGACAGCCGATACAAGATAGAGGTTTCCTTGGTTGACAAATTGGACGGAATCCCCCTCAACTCCGAGGAGGCTTATCAACTAAGCGTCTCTTCCCGGGGCATAACCATCCGGGCAGTGTCCGAGCAAGGGGCTTATTGGGCGATACAGACCTTACGCCAACTGACCGAGCGACGAGGAAACCAATATTCCATCCAAGGTTGCGAGATCACCGACTGGCCTGCTTTCCGCATACGAGGATTCATGCAAGACGTAGGGCGGAGCTATATCTCCATGGAAGAACTGAAACGGGAGATCGAGGTACTTTCCCGCTACAAGATGAACGTATTTCATTGGCATCTCACGGAGAACCAAGCTTGGCGTCTGGAGAGCAAGATCTTTCCGATGCTGAACGACAGCTGCAATATGAGCCGTATGCCCGGAAAATATTACACGATCGAGGAGGCAAAGGAGCTGGTTCGCTTTTGCAAGGAGCATAACGTACTATTGATCCCGGAGATCGATATGCCGGGGCATAGCGACGCTTTCATCCGGGCGTTCCGTCATGATATGCAGGGCAAGGAGGGTATGGCGATCTTAAAACTATTGATGGATGAGGTTTGCGAGGTATTCGAGGAGGTTCCTTACTTACATATCGGTACGGACGAGGTAAAGTTTACCAATCCGAAGTTCGTACCCGAGATGGTCGCTTATATCCGTGCGAAAGGGAAACAAGTGATCTCTTGGAACCCGGGATGGAAGTACAAACCGGGTGAGATCGACATGGAGCAAATGTGGAGTTACCGGGGAAAAGCACGACCGGGCATTCCTGCGATCGACTCCCGTTTCCATTATATCAACCATTTTGATACGTTCGCCGACTTAATCGCCTTGTACACCAGCCGTATTTACAATGAACCGCAAGGAAGCCATGATTTGGCGGGTACGATCCTTGCCGTATGGCACGACCGGATCGTACAGCCGGAGGACAAATTGATCCGGGAGAATAATTTGTATCCGAATCTATTAGCGATCGCCGAACGTTCTTGGTTGGGCGGCGGCTATCAATATTTCGATAAGAACGGAACGATGCTGCCTATCGATCCCGATAACGAGGAGCATAAGGCATTTGTCGATTTTGAGCGGCGGATGTTATGGCATAAAGAACATCATTTCCAAGGATACCCGTTCGCCTACGTCAAGCAAACCAACGTGAGATGGCGTATCACCGACCCTTTCCCGAATGATGGGGAACTGACCCGCTCTTTCCCTCCGGAAAAGGCGCTTCAGACGCAATATACCTATGAAGGGAAAAGCTACGGCACGCACGACGCCATCGGTGCCGGAATCTACCTGCGCCATGTCTGGGGACCGCTGGTTCCCGGTGTCTATAAGGACCCGCAGCCGAATCATACCGCTTACGCATGGACTTGGATCTATTCGCCCAAGACGCAAGACGTAGGGGCGTGGATCGAATTCCAGAATTACGGGCGCTCGGAGATGGATCTTCCTCCCTCACAAGGGAAATGGGATTATAAAGAGAGCCGTATCTGGGTAAATGATCAAGAGATAACGCCCCCCGTATGGACCGCTACCCACCGGGAGAAGTCCAATGAGATCCCACTGGGGAACGAGAACTGCGTAAGCCGTAAACCAACCCCGGTCCATCTGGAAAAAGGCTGGAACAAGGTGTTCATGAAGCTTCCGGTCGGTACGTTCAATACCCCCGAGGTCCGTCTGGTGAAATGGATGTTTACGTTCGTTTGCGTCACCCCGGATGGAGAGAAAGCGGTGGAAGGACTGGTTTACTCTCCGGATAAACAACTTAAATAACGTCTAATTCGGTTGAATGAAATGAGAAAAATAATAGGAATCTTATCCATCTTCCTCGCTTTCGCATTTATGAGCCAAGCGCAAAAGATCAAGGTGGCTTGCGTAGGTAATAGCGTGACCTACGGCTACGGAATCGAGAACCGGGAAACAAACTGCTACCCGGCCCAATTGCAACAGATGCTTGGAGATGCCTACGAAGTGGAGAACTTCGGGCATAGCGGGGCTACTTTATTAAACAAGGGATATCGTCCTTATACCCAACAAGAGGCGTATCAAAAGGCACTGAGGTTTGCCGGGGATTACGTGATCATCCATCTGGGATTGAACGATACGGACCCTCGGGCATGGCCGAATTACCGGGACGATTTCGTTCGGGATTATCTTTCCTTGATCGAATCTTTCCGGAAAGCCAATCCGAAATGCAAGGTATGGGTTTGCCGTATGACTCCGATATCTCACCGCCATCCTCGTTTTAAATCCGGTACAAGAGACTGGTACTGGATGGAGCAAGCGCTTATCGAAGAAATCGCCCGGATAGCCGGCGCGACCTTGGTCGATTTGCAGGAAGGATTATATGACCGTCCGGATCTATTGCCCGACGCATTGCATCCAAACGCTGAAGGTGCCGGTATCTTGGCCCGCACCGTTTATGGGGCGCTAACCGGCGATTACGGAGGATTACAGCTTCCTGCCATCTATTCGGACCGGATGGTCTTGCAACGGGATCAACCGCTTCCTATATCTGGCATCGCCAACCAAGGGGAGAAAGTAACCGTTACCCTCGCCGGACAAAGGAAGGAGACCGTAGCCGGTACGAACGGGAAATGGACTGTCACGCTCGATCCCTTACGGGTAAGCGGGAAATCCTATACCTTAACGGTTTCTACCCCCAGCCGCACGCTGAACTATCGGGATGTAGTAGCCGGGGAAGTCTGGCTATGCTCCGGACAATCCAACATGGCGTTCCGGGTAAACGAGAGCGTAAAGGAAGAACAACAGCAACAATTGGATTACGTGAAACAACACTCGCAAATCCGTTTATTCGACCTAAAGCCCCGCTGGGAGACCTACGCCGTGGAATGGGACGCTTCCGTACTGGATTCATTGAACCGCCTGCAATATTACCACGACGCCCAATGGGAAGTATGCGACACGCGGAATACCGCACGCTTCTCGGCCATAGGATTTGCCTTCGGGCGTATGCTGGCCGATAGCTTACAAGTACCCGTAGGATTGATATTGAACGCTGTTGGCGGCTCGCCTACGGAGGCATGGATCGACCGGAAAACACTGGAATTCGAGTTTCCGGATATCTTACAGGATTGGACGAAGAACGACTTTATCCAAGATTGGGTACGTGAACGGGCGGCCTTAAACATCAAACAAGCGTCCAACCCGCTCCAACGCCATCCGTATGAGCCTTGTTATCTGTTCGAGGCGGGTATCCAACCCCTTCATCGATATCCCATCAAAGGGATTATTTGGTACCAAGGAGAATCGAACGCCCATAATATGGAAGTACACGAACGATTATTCCCGTTATTGGTGAACAGCTGGCGCCAGAATTGGAACGCAGACCTGCCTTTCTACTATGTCCAACTATCCAGCATAGACCGCCCGAGTTGGACTTGGTTCAGGGACAGCCAACGCCGTCTGGCGCAAACCGTATCGAATACGGGTATGGCCGTTAGTAGCGATCGCGGGGATTCTTTAAACGTTCACCCTACCCGAAAAAAAGAGATTGGCGAACGACTGGCATATTGGGCCTTGAACAAGACCTACGGACATAACGTAATCCCATCCGGCCCTTTGTTCCGCAGCGCAACGTTTACCGATAACGCCGCCTATATCACTTTCGATTACGCAAAGGACTTGACAACTTCCGATGGGGACCCCATCCGTACATTCGAGGTCGCCGAGCAGGAAGGACTTTACTATCCGGCGCAAGCCGTGATAGAGAACGGGAAAGTAAAGGTGTGGAACGATCAAGTGACTCACCCGAAGCTGGTACGCTACGGCTGGCAACCCTTCACGAGAGCGAATCTTGTAAACGAGGCGGGCATGCCGGCCTCTACGTTCCGGGCAATAAAAGAATAAGCTATGCATAATAAACAACAAATCACCGGCTGGTTGTTCCTCCTGCTACTCTGCGTAGCGGGATGCGGCCAGCCTGTATCTAAAAAACAGAACACCATGATAAACTGGACAAAATTACCGGATCTACCGGGAGCAGCCGATACGGCTTCCCTTGGCGTTTCTGCCCCGTTCGCCGGCATCCATAACGGCGTATTGATCGTTGCCGGAGGTTGCAACTTTCCGGACAAACCCGTCACCGAGGGAGGAGCCAAGCGATATTATAGCGAGATATTCGTCCTTCTTCCTGAAGGCTGGAAAGAGATCGGCCGACTGCCTCGTCCCGTCGCCTACGGCGCTACGGTTTCCACCCCGGAAGGTATCGTTTGCATCGGAGGAAACAACAGTGATTCTTCCTTGGTAGAGGTCTCCCGCATCTCCTATAACCCCACGAAAGGAGAGGTAGCGGTTTGCGCCTTACCCTCCTTACCGTCTCCAATGGATAATCTCTCGGCCGCTTTTACCGGACAGGAGATTTACGTAGCAGGGGGAAATGAGAACGGACAGCCCTGCCATACCTTCTTACGCCTCAACCTAGCGAATATCGAAAAGGGATGGGAACAACTACCGGACTTCCCGGGAGCAGCCCGTGTACAGCCGGTATTAGCGACCGGAGAAAGTCCCAACGGCACACGTATCTATCTAGCCGGAGGCTTCCAGCCCATCCTAAACGAAGAGGAACCGATCGTCCCAACGGATGTATTGGTATTCGACCCGGCAACTTTTACCTGGCAACGAGAGACCGTTCTTCCCCCGTTTAAGGACGGAACGAACCGTACCCTAACAGGAGGCTGTGCCGTGACTTTCCAAACGGATAAAATCTTATTTATGGGAGGTGTGAACTACGATTGTTTCCTAGCCGCCATCGCCCGACCGATCCATTTAGCGAAAGCGGAGGCGGCGCGAGATTCAGCGGCCATTACCCGCCTGCAAGCCGAAGCCAAGGCCTATATGCACCATCCGGTAGAATGGTACCGATTCAATACCACCTTACTTCAATACGACCTATCCACGAAAGCATGGAGCGATCTGGGCGAATATGAGCAGTTGGCCCGTGCCGGAGCGGGAGCGGTTATCCAAGATGGCCGGTTAACTATCATCAACGGAGAATTGAAACCGGGTATCCGCACGCCGCAAGTGAATCAAGCGAAATTATAATAGGGATTTAGTGGGATCGCTGGTAAGTTTGCCAACGATCCCTGTTTACTTTTTCCACCCGATTTTAAGTATCCGGAGTCTATTTAGAGCATACGTATCCCAAGGTAAATCCTAGACAATAAGCACGTAAATAATGTTCTTATATAAATCATTGAACATAAACACCTTAAAAAGACAATTATACTTTCCGCGAAACACGTACGTGTTTTTGGAAAAAGTCGTACATGTTTTTCGGGAAACACGTACATGTTTTTACTGAATCACACGACAGGAAACAAGAGCGTATATGGAAATATACAATAAGCCTACCTTAAAAATAAGTATACGATAACCTACACATCCGGATACGCCTCAAATTGCAGCACATTATTGGCCATGATGGGAAAAGAAGATATCGCAATCATAGATATGCACTCCTCTCTATAAAGGGCTTACCCAAACCGATTACGAATGCCAAGAGGGTGACAGTGGGGATGCATGCATGAAGGAGGGGGCTATTCCACCTTTACCTATAATAAATATATAGGCTACTATTGGCCTGCATCAGTCAAGATCGTTTTCGTTTCTCCCTCGGCTAGATACGGGCTCTCGTTTGCTATTAAATTTCCTGTTCCAAATCATGTACGCTCATCAATCTGATGGAAAAGCACATCTTCATTCCTAAGTGCTTCTTTAAAACGACTAGCTTAAACCATCGTTTATATTAGCCAAAAAGTTTGTTTGATGAAGTATTGGTAAAAGATGAATCTCTTATTTTGTGAAAGTG
>NZ_MNQY01000115.1:36598-139295 GCF_001915675.1 Parabacteroides sp. merdae-related_45_40
AAACGATCGTTTTAGCTATTCGTTTTCATCACTTACAATTCTGGTAGGTAAAAATACGCTCTTTAACAACGTACAATGAAAGATAATTACAAAAGTCGGATTATGAAGAACTTATTTAATTACTGGTTTAAGACAAACAAGAAAAGCTTGTATGATCAATTAGGGAAAGAATTCAATGTCAGCGGCTTCCGTGTATATAAGTTAGCACACGGAAAAACCGCTTACTCTCATATGGATAGATTAATATTGGAGAAATTGCTTGAATTGAAGATTATCAGTGAAATCGGGTTCAGAATCTAAAGGTCCCCTCATTTCATACTTTCTTCTTTATAATTTATACGGACACCATAATTCGTATACACCCGGTCTAACCCCAACATCCCACTCGGATTAGGTTCGCCTTGCACTTTTCCGAACAGGATATCCTCGCTCATCGTGATCATGTCTTTTACCCGTTGAGGGGTTTCCTTGTTCATTCCGAAATAATGTCCGGGGTAGAGGTATTTGATATCATATTTCTCGATCACCGCACTCATCTTCTTACAAGTAGATATGAGCGTAGAGAAGTCAACTCCCAGCAATAGATTACCGGAGCCGAACGAATCGCCGCTAAAACCATAAGCGGCATCCTTATCCACAAAAGTGGTTGAGCCGGGAGTATGCCCGGGAGTAAAGACTATCTCTAGGATACGCCCACCTAAATCTAGGATTTCACCGTCTTCAAGGAAACAAACTTTGCCTTTATAATTCGGCATAAATTCCGGTATACCTATCGTATCAGCCGGATTGATATAAATCTCCGGGAAATAATCGATAGCCGAGCCTGTATGGTCCGGATGCACATGCGTGGCGACCAGCGTAACCGGCTTATCCGTGATGGAAGCCACGAGCTTATCCAAATCCTTGATCTTTGTTCCGGCATCAATCAAGATCGCTTTCGTTTCTCCCTCGACCAGATACAGGCTCTCGTTCGCCATTAAATGACCTGTTCCAAACCATGTATGCTCATCAATCTGATGGAAAATCACATCTTCATTCCTAAGCACTTCCTTCTCCTCGATACCCGCCGTCTGTGCCTGGCAGAACAAAGCGATCCTTGACAGGAGCAACAACATCATTAATAAACCTAGTTTTTTCATTATCATATTCATTTTTAATTGTAGAGACGTAGCGTGCTGCGTCTCCTTTCGCCTAATAGTATTAAATCGCCGCGATCTTCCGAAGGCTTGCGTCCCATTTCGGCTCGGCGTGGATGAGACGGATAGCTTCTTCCGGCGTGTCGGCTACCGCCCACATCTTGGCGTGCTGGGGACGCATGAAATTCTCGTTCATGGCGTTCCTCAAGAGTTCCAACAAGGGATCATAGTAATGATTAATATTGAGGATTACGATCGGATTGAGGTAGAGACCGAGTTGTTTCCAAGTGATGATCTCCAGAAGTTCCTCTAATGTACCGCATCCACCGGGAAGGGCGATCACCGCATCCGAGAGGTTTGCCATGAGCTGTTTACGCTCGTGCATCGTCTCAACCTCAATCAACTCGGTCAAGCCTTTATGATACCAATCCTGCTCCACCATAAAATGGGGGATAACGCCCGTTACCGTTCCACCAGCCGCTAACGCAGCGTCGGAGACAGTGCACATCAAACCGATATTCCCGGCACCATTGACTACCCGTAGTTTTCGCTCTCCCAAAAGACGCCCCAATTCCTTGGCGGCGTCAAAATAAACCGGGGGAATCTTCGTGCTGGACGCGCAATACACGCAAACAGACGAGATGTTATTTATCTTCTTTTCTTCCATATCTTTTTATTCTTGATTTATATCGTAGCCAAATAAGGCGAAATCCCCCAGACAAGGATCATCGGGGAAGACTTTCGCCAATGCGTCCGTTATCTCACGGGCCGTACGAAGGGTAGCGGTTTTTTGGCCTGTCAAGCCCAAGCGCAAGGAGATCTGGTGCACATGCGTATCCAACGGGATGATTAATTGGCGGGGATGCACGGCTGTTCTCCAGATACCGAGATCGACGATACCATCCGTACGCACCATCCAACGCAAGAACATCGCCAGACGCTTACAAGCGGAAGTCCCGTGCAAGACCGGAATGCCATTGAGATCAGCAAAAAGTTGTTGCAACCGCAAGATAGGATCTTCGCAAGGACCGGCGGCGGCCATAGCGTCTTCCATACAGTCGTAGGTATCGTATATATCCTTTAGGCGACAACAAAGGAGATGCAGATCATGATAGGTATAAAAACGGTAA
This sequence comes from Parabacteroides sp. merdae-related_45_40, assembly GCF_001915675.1. Taxonomy (NCBI): domain Bacteria; kingdom Pseudomonadati; phylum Bacteroidota; class Bacteroidia; order Bacteroidales; family Tannerellaceae; genus Parabacteroides; species Parabacteroides sp. merdae-related_45_40. The sequence continues at coordinate 38,865 of NZ_MNQY01000115.1, forward strand.
AAGGTATCCCGCCCGCAAACCGGGCGGTTCCGTAGGGGAGCGAAAGAAATCTCTCCGGTACGGATAAACTCGTAAGGACTTTCGCCCATCAGCCGGTGTAGCTCTTCCGCTTTTTGGAGAATATGCGCCCTGCGACCGTAAGAGATCCACGCCGTCAGGAAAGCCGATATCTCAATATCTCGTTTCTCCATAAACCGATGGAGGAATCGCACCGGATCATCCTTGATAAACGATTCCGTATTGTACGTTTTCGCCCATTCACGAAGTAAAGAGATGGTCTTTGTATCCATGTTATTTCTTCTTTAGAAAATATTGCCGCTCGGGTTCCGGATAATGCTCGATAGCGTAACGAAGCGCCGTACGAGGAAGACGAGTAGCGTTGCGTTCCAAGAAATCGGTAAGCGTCTGCCGCTCCTTTTTGCCGACCTCACGCAGCATCCACCCAACCGCCTTATGCATCAAATCGTGTTTATGATCGATCAACCGTTCGGATAACTCCAAGGTATCCCCAAAATCATTCCGACGGATAAATGCCCACGTAGAGACGATCGAGATCCGTTGTTCCCATAAATTCTCGCTTTCCGCCAAACGGTAGAGGAGGGAACGATCTTTGTCCACCAAATACTCGCCGACGATATCCCGACAGGTCAAGTCTACCAAATCCCAGTTATTGCAACGCCGCATATTCTTCAGATAGAATCGGAAGATGGCTTCCCGCTCTTCCGGCATCACTTTCCGATCCTGGAAACGATAGACCAAAATCAGCAAGGCACATAGACGTGCCTCATGCCACGGACTATCCAGCAACAGCTGCAGCTCATCGAAAGGAGTCGCCTTATTAGCCTTCGCTATGCTGCGGGTTTGCGGGACAACCACCCCGAGAAACTGATCGCCCTCGCCATATTGACCGGGACCAGTCTTGAAAAAACGGCTCAAATGAACCGCCTTCTCGGGTGTACCGACCGACTGTAGCTCGGATAGGATAAACGCCGCCGTCATGGCCGGAGTACCCGTGATACGGGACGATCGCCCTCCAAGAACCCGATCACGTTGTTGCATACCGTGCGTGCCATAATGATACGGGTTTCCATCGTCTGGGTGCCGATATGAGGGGTTAATACCACGTTGTCCATTTCCAATAACTCGGGGAGAGGATAGTCTCCAAACTCGAATACATCCAAACCGGCACCATGAATCGTACCTTCTCGCAAGGCTTTTACCAAGGCATGCTCGTCCACCAACGGGCCACGGGCCGTGTTGATCAGGATGGCGGAAGGCTTCATCTGCTTGAACTCTTCCTCGCCGAGGATATGATAGGTATCGGGGGTATAAGGGGCGTTCAAGGATACGAAATCGGCTTTCGCCAGAAGCTCTTCCTTGGAGACGTAGGTAACATTCAATTTGGTCTCGTCCTCGATGCAAAGCTGACGGCGATTGTGGTAGATCACATCCATGCCCAAAGCATTCGCCCGTTTCGCCAAAGCCTTGCCGATACGTCCCATACCGATAATACCCAAGGTCTGTCCGGTAACCGGCATACCGAGGTTCTCCAGTACACCGACCTTCATATCCTTACCAAGCGTACGCAGCTTACGATCACATTCCGTGATACGCCGGGCGGTATCCAGCATCAAGCCTAAAGCGATATTGGCGGTAGGGGCCGTGACAGGATCAGGCGTATTCGCCACCGTCAAGCCTTTCTCGAGGGCGTAGGCCACATCGATATTATTATAACCAACGGCGTAGTTAGCGATCAGCCGCAATTTCGACGCATGGTCGATCAACTCTTTGTTTACCGGGAAATCGAACATGGAGCAGAGCACATCGTACTCCGGTATCATCTCGAAAACCTCCTCATACGTAAAATCTCTTCCTTCGGGAAAGGTTACCTCGTACTTACTTTCCAACTCGGTAAATCCCTCGCGGAACATGTCGTATGTCACTAATATCTTCATCTTGGATCTATTTGTTATTCAAAAAGCAAAAATACAAATCAATTGGCAATTAATTCCTAAATTTGTGACCAATATATATTTATTATGGTACTAAACTATATTTGGATCGCTTTTTTCTTAATCGCTTTTGTAGTGGCTATCGGTAAATTGGTCATAGGTGGGGATACCGCTGTTTTTACCGAGATTATCAACGCTTCTTTCGCCTCGGCCAAGACGGGTTTCGAGATTTCGTTAGGATTAACGGGGATCTTGTCGCTTTGGCTGGGCATCATGAAGATCGGAGAGAAGGGGGGGGTGATACAAGCGTTCGCACGATTGGCGGCTCCCGTATTCAGCAAGCTTTTCCCGGATATCCCAAGAGACCATCCCGTGACCGGTTCTATCTTCATGAACCTATCGGCAAATTTACTGGGACTGGATAATGCCGCCACGCCAATGGGATTGAAAGCCATGCAACAGTTACAGGAATTAAACCCGAATAAAGAATCCGCCAGCAACTCCATGGTGATGTTCTTATGCATCAATGCCTCGGGACTGACCTTGATCCCGATCACCATCATGATGTACCGGGCGCAGTTAGGAGCGGCGAATCCATCAGACGTATTCCTGCCAATCATGCTCGCTACATTCACATCAACCCTAGTCGCTATTTTAGCGGTTTGCGTACGGCAGAAGATCAATATCCTCCAACGGAACCTAATCCTGTTTTTCGGGGGACTGGGGTTATTTATCGGAGGCCTGGTATGGTTATTCAACTCGATGGAACAGGAGCAAGTTTCCTTGTATTCGACTATATTCGCCAACACGCTTCTTTTTACCATTATCTGCGGATTTATCATCAGCGGCATGCGTAAAAAGATCAATGTATATGATGCTTTTATAGAAGGGGCGAAAGAAGGTTTCCAGACTGCTATAACGATTATTCCTTATCTGGTAGCTATCCTAGTAGGTATCGGTGTCTTCCGGGCTTCCGGAGCGATGGATTTCATCATACAAGGCGTTCGTTTCGGCATTGCTTCGATAGGACTCAACACGGATTTCGTGGAAGCGCTACCTACCATGTTGATGAAACCGTTAAGCGGGAGCGGGGCTAGGGGCATGATGCTGGACGCCATGAACACGTATGGAGCGGACTCTTTCGTCGGTCGCCTGTCATCCATCGTTCAGGGCTCTTGCGATACGACATTCTATGTAGTCGCTCTTTACTACGGTAGCGTAGGTATCCGTAATACCCGCTATACGGTACAATGCGCCTTGTTAGCGGATCTGGCCGGGGCGATAGCGGCGATAGCGATGGCTTATCTGTTCTTTTAACATTCTATACAATCAATAGATTTGAAATGAATCTATTTAAAATCGAATGATTACATTTGTAACGAAATTTCAATACGATAAATAGACCTTATGGCAATAGCATATTACGCCGAAGATATCGAGCTTCCGGCAATCAAGAAAAGAGTGGTTAGCGGCTGGGTCAAGGCAGTGGCCGAGACATACGGAAAGAAAACGGGAGATATCAGCTATATCTTCTGTTCCGACGAGAAGATATTGGAGGTAAACCGCCAATATCTCCAACACGATTATTACACGGATATCATCACCTTCGATTATACGGAAGGAAATAAGATCTCGGGTGACCTGTTCATCAGCCTCGATACGGTCAGGACAAACGCCGAGACATTCCACACGGATTATAACGAGGAACTCCACCGTACCATCATCCACGGCATCCTGCACCTTTGCGGTATCAACGACAAAGGTCCCGGCGAGCGGGAGATCATGGAGGAGAACGAGAACAGAGCGTTAGCGATCTTGCCGGAGGAATGTCGGGGATAAAACATCAACCAATCCCAAAAACACAAATATGAAAACAGAAGACATACCTTACGATTACACGTATTGCTACGCCACGGACGAGCAATGCCCGAAAGCAGTTCATTGCCTACGTAGCCATGCCGCAAGGCTGAACGAGGAACAAGCGATCTCTCTTAATTCACGATTTACTGGAGATCAGAAACGCCATCCTAGATTGAATTGAATAACCCCATTATGATCTTTTCCCCTAAAATGATTGCTTCCACCTAATGAGTATTCCGGCTCCCTAAAGAAATGAGTACATCCTAAATTATAATTGGCGGAGATGACTAATCCCATGTCAAAGGTATAGCCAAGCCCCATTGAAACGGAGAAATCACAATTCCGGATCTCTTCTTTTTTATCACCGGAGAAATCGTACTCGCTCTGGTGCACCGGAGTAGGACCCGAGACGAAAATATAATTCGAAGCTTTCGCCCTTACATTAAAGCCAACTTGTGGGCCCGCAAAAAGATGGAATCCTCGATACAAATAAAATTTAGCGTAAATAGGAATATTTAAATAATCCGCCTTTAGCCGGGCTGTCTCGCCTTTAGCGTTTTCTTTTTGGTAACCTTGCATAGAATAATAAACACCCGGTTCTAAAGCAAACAGTTTACTAAAACGTATTTCCTCCGCCACACCAATATTTAACCCCGGACGCATGTCCGCAAAACTTTCGGGATAAGTATTTGCCAAATTCAAGCCAATCCTAGGAATAAAATGGAACTCTTGAGCATCGGCTCGCGACAAAGAGAAAACAAACAAGATAAACAGTAATACAACTTTTCTCATAACTCCTACATTTAAAACATATCTATATTTATAGATGATTTAAGATACATAAAAGTTGCACTCCCTATCTCATTACTTCACATTAGGGGAGGCACTTCTTCCTCCACCATGATGGTAGCAGCCTTGACAGCTCAAGCACCAAATATTACTCGATCAACAACGGTTCCTGTTTTCCCGAATCATATACGACAAACATAGAGCCGTCTTTCTCGATCATGACGCCACGGCCTCGTTCCTTCTCCTTGTTTTCTTGATTATCGACATTCACGGCAATCACTTTATAATGATAGAAAGTCGTGATATCATCGAAAATGGTATGACCTACAAAGATGCGGTTCACATTATATTTCTCTAATATTTTCCGCAAATCATCCCGGTCTAGCGGATGATACTTATCCGCACTACGTACCATACCCCGATACCAGATCGGTCCATACGTAGCGAACATAAAAGAAAGATCGGAGCCTTTATCTATATTACGTTCTTTTTTCGTCAAGAAGAGACCATCGCTCACGATCTCATTCACGGTAGGGATATCGTAATTCCGGTCTAAAAACTCCTTGCTCAACCCGGCATGGACAAACAGGTTATCTCCGACCACTTGTATCGAGTTACGAGTTTTCAACCAATGTCCCAACTCGCTTTTCTGCCAAAGCTCCGGATAGCTCATTCCTAAAGTATCCGCCAATTGAGTATATTTCTTCTTCGTATATCGCAAATCATTTCCCAGAACCATGGTCTCATGATTTCCGATTAAGAAAGTCACTTTTCCACCGGCATCCTCCGCTTCTTTCTCCAATTTGTAGATCAACCAATAGATAGGGAGTACATCCACGCCCCGGTCAAAGACGTCACCGATTATTACCAATTGGTTAGTCCCGAAAATCCAATTATAGTCCGCATCGATCACTTTTCCCGCCTTTAACAGGGAGGCGAAACAAGACCAGTTCGCATGTGGATCTGAAAGAACAAACGTCTTCTCTGGTTGCACATCTTTCCATTTCGGACGAGAGATGGAGTGTATGGTTACCGGAAACAATCTCTCCCCGTTATCAGAAAACACCTCGAATGAAAAGGTGGTAGGTATACTTTTATAATGCTTATCCAATAACCGGCCTTTCCCGTCTACAGATATCGCACGCATACTACCATCATCCGCTTTCAATAGATAGGGACCATCGATCGATAACTTCTCGATCGCTTGACGAGGTTTCTTATCTTTCCCATAAACCGGACTGAAGCAAGAGGTCAGTAAAACAAGGAAAACAAGGATACGGCATTGAATAGAATTCATAGCAGCTTAAATCTTTAGTTCGTTAAACCTGAAAACAATGTATGTATTTATTATACAAATATAAACGAATTCTTTCACGAACACTCACTATCTTCGCGTAAAATAAAAGGGAATAAAAATGACTTTCAATTACGATGTAATAGTAGTAGGCGCAGGACATGCCGGCTGTGAAGCCGCCGCCGCCGCGGCGAATCTAGGATCAAAGACGCTTTTGATCACGATGGACATGAACAAGATCGCCCAGATGAGTTGTAACCCGGCAGTCGGGGGAATCGCCAAAGGACAGATCGTACGAGAGATCGACGCGCTAGGCGGATATATGGGAATCGTGACCGACCAGACCGCTATTCAATTCCGTATGTTAAACCGTAGCAAAGGACCGGCCATGTGGAGCCCGCGTGCCCAAAGCGACCGTGCCCGTTTTATCGATTGCTGGCGGGGCATACTGGAGAATATGCCGAATCTATCCATCTGGCAGGATATGGTTCAAGAACTGATTATCGAGTATGGACAAGTCTGCGGCGTTCGTACGGGAATGAATGTCGTATTCCGTGCCGGAGCGGTGGTGCTTACGAACGGGACCTTCCTAAACGGCCTGCTTCATATCGGAAGAACCCAGATACGGGGCGGACGTATCGCCGAGCCTGCGGCGACCGGACTTACCGAGCAACTTATCTCTTTAGGTATCCAAACAGATCGCATGAAAACCGGAACACCGGTCCGTATTGATGGCCGGAGCGTTCACTTCGATGAAATGGAGGAACAACCGGGGGAAAACGATTTCCATAAGTTCTCTTACATGGATACCAGTCATCGTAAATTAAAACAATTGAGTTGCTGGACTACCTTTACGAACGAGGCTTGCCACGATATATTACGGGAAGGTCTCCCCGACTCTCCTCTTTATAATGGACAGATCAAAAGTATCGGTCCCCGTTATTGTCCTAGTATCGAAACGAAAATCGTGACGTTCGCCGACAAGACGCAACATCAACTATTCCTAGAGCCGGAAGGCGAGACCACGCAGGAATACTACCTAAATGGCTTCTCCTCTTCCCTACCCTTGGATATCCAGCTTCGTGCGCTCCAAGCGATCCCCGCTTTCCGTGACGTGCAAATCTATCGTCCCGGATATGCGATTGAATACGATTTCTTCGACCCGACTCAGCTAAGACACAATTTGGAGACCAAACAAATCCGAAATCTTTTCTTCGCCGGACAGATCAACGGGACTACCGGATACGAGGAAGCCGGCGGACAAGGTTTGGTAGCGGGTATCAACGCCCACATCAATTGCCACGGCGGACAACCTTTTATCCTCGGAAGGGATGAGGCTTATATCGGTGTCCTTATCGATGATTTGGTAACAAAAGGCGTAGACGAGCCTTACCGTATGTTTACCTCTCGTGCGGAGTACCGCATCTTACTGCGCCAAGACGACGCAGATATGCGACTCACCGAGAAATCCTACCAAATGGGATTGGCCAAACAAGACCGCTACGATTTACTGCGAGAGAAAAAAGAGAGCCGTAACGCTATCATCCGTTTTGTGGAGACCTACTCCGTAAAGCCTCAATATATAAATAGCGGTTTGGAGAAACTGGGCACAGCCCCCCTATCCCATGGTTGCAAATTATTCGATGTCGTACTCCGTCCGCAGACTACCTTAGAGAACCTAGCGGATCTAGTTCCGGCCCTTCGTGCGGAGCTGGACAAAGTCCCGGCCTCTCGTAAGGAAGAGATCATCGAGGCCGCCGAGATATTGATTAAGTATAGCGGCTACATCAAACGAGAGCAAATCATAGCGGACAAGATAAACCGCTTAGAGAATATCCGGATCAAGGGTAAATTCGATTACAATTCTATCCAGTCTTTATCTACGGAAGCCCGCCAGAAATTGACCCGGATAGACCCCGACACGATCGCTCAAGCGAGCCGTATTCCGGGTATTTCCCCTAGCGACATCAACATCCTTTTGGTACTGATCGGAAGATAAAACACGAAATGTTCCACGTGAAACATATTAAAGGAGATATTCAAATGAATGAAGCTAAAACACTGGTTATACGAGGAAATCTGGTAGATATAATCAACAGGCGCACCTTCGGGGCAGAGATTTCAATCCTAAACGGGCATATCGGAAAGGTAATCCCTACCGGACAAGATGAGGGATCTTACCTCCTCCCCGGCTTTATTGACGCGCATGTCCATATAGAGAGTAGCATGGTAACCCCTGCGGCATTCATTCACGCAGCCGTACGCCATGGCAGTATCGGTGGCGTGGCGGACCCTCATGAGATAGCGAATGTAATGGGTATCGAAGGAGTCGAATATATGCTCGACAACGCGAAAGGGATTCCTTTCTACACATGGTTCGGTATCCCGTCTTGCGTACCGGCTACGATTATGGAAACATCCGGTGCGATCATAGACGCAGACGAAACCGCTCGTTTGTTGGAACGAGAGGATCTACACTTCTTGGCTGAGATGATGAATTACCCCGGAGTCTTAAATAAAGATCCGAAAGTTATGCGCAAAATAGAAGCCGCGAAACAAGCGGGTAAACCCATCGACGGACATTATCCCCTAGCAACAGGCCCCAAGCTAAAGGCATATATCGAGTCTGGTATTTCCACCGATCATGAAACCATCTATCTAGAAAAAGGCCGTGAAAAATGTGAGCTTGGGATGCATGTCCTTATTCGGGAAGGAAGCGCGGCGAAAAACTTTGACGCACTTCATCCGCTATTGAAAGAGTATCCCGAACAAATCATGTTCTGTACGGATGACGCGCATCCTTCGTTTTTAAACAAAGGACACATAAATAGGATGGTAAAAAAATCGCTGGATTTAGGATATGATCTATATGATGTATTACGGGCCGCTTCCTATAATCCGGCCATGCACTATAAAATTCCCGCAGGTTTCTTACGAGAGGGAGACTCCGCCGATTTTATCCAAGTAAACAATTTAAAGAATCTAACCATACAGGCAACCTATATACAAGGAACCTGTGTATACGATGGAGAGAAATGCACGCTTCCTTTCCACAAACCTATACTCCGCAATAATTTCCACACGAAACCGATCCCATTAGAAAAGCTAGCGGTAAAAGCGAAAGGAAAACAGATGCGTGTCATTGTTTGCGAAGACCGCGAATTAATCACGAAAGAAGAACTATATCCTGTACATACATTCGATGGATTTGTAGAATCAGATACAGAACGAGACATTTTAAAACTCGTCATTCTAAATCGCTATCAAACGGCTCCTCCCGCTATTGCCTTTATAAAAGGAACAGGGCTCAAGCTCGGTGCCATCGCTCAAAGTATTTCCCACGATAGCCATAACATCATCGCTATAGGCGTAACCGATTTCGAGCTTATGCAAGCGATCAATGCGGTAATAAAGGCTAAAGGTGGAATCGCAGTAAGCAGTATGGACGAAGTCACTCTCCTGCCCTTGCCGGTAGCGGGATTGATGAGCGACGAATCGCTGGAGGAAACAAGTCGCCGTTACGAAGAGATCGAGGAAAAGATCAAGCGATTAAAGACCCCGATGGATTCATTACAAATGACGCTTTCTTTTATGGGATTGCTGGTGATCCCATCCTTGAAACTTAGCAACAAAGGTTTGTTCAATAGCGAGACATTCCAATTTACTCCCCTATTCGTATGATAGCCGATAAAGACGAACATATCAAGACGATCCTATCGGTCATTCCGGAAAAGCCGGGATGCTACCAGTATTTCGATGAAAACGGAACGATTATATACGTCGGCAAGGCGAAGAACCTAAAACGACGGGTATCCTCTTATTTCAACAAGGTACATGACAGCAATAAGACACGTGTGTTAGTCAAACAAATCCGGGATATCAAATATATAGTCGTCGATACGGAAGAAGACGCGTTACTACTGGAAAACAACCTCATCAAACAGTATCGTCCCCGCTATAACGTATTATTGAAGGACGACAAAACCTACCCTTCCATCGTGGTAAAGAACGAGTACTTTCCCCGGGTTTTCCAAACCCGGAACATCGTTCGGGACGGATCGCAATATTACGGTCCTTATCCCTCTTTGTTCACGGCGAAAGTGATGCTACAGATGCTAAAGGAACTTTACCCTTTACGCACTTGCAAATATCCCCTCACTCCCGAATCCATCGCACAAGGACGCTATAAGGTTTGTCTGGAATACCATATCAAGCGTTGTAAAGGGCCTTGTGAAGGCTTGCAATCATTGGAAGAATACCAGCAAAATATTTCCGAGATCAAAGAGATTCTGCGAGGCAACATCTCGCAAATTAGCAAACACCTCTATGAGGAGATGCAATCGCTCGCTGCCGAGCTCAAGTTCGAGGAAGCGCAAAAGATCAAGGAAAAATACGAAGTCATCGAGAACTACCGTTCTAAATCTACGGTCGTAACCCCGATGCTACATAATATAGATGTATTCACGATCATAGAGAATGACCATTCCGCTTATGTGAACTTTATGCATATCGGAAACGGGGCGATCGTACAAGCCTATACATTCGAGTATAAAAAACGATTGGACGAGACCAAGGAGGAATTGTTAAGCCTCGGTATTATCGAGATGCGGAATCGTTTTAAAAGCACCGCCCGGGAGATTATCGTACCCTTCAAGCTGGACATGCAGCTAGAGAATGTCACTTTCACCATTCCCCAAAGAGGGGATAAAAAGAAACTGCTCGATTTATCCGAGATGAACGTCAAGCAGTTTAAGGTAGACCGCTTGAAGCAAGCGGAAAAGTTGAATCCGGAACAACGGAATACCCGTATCTTGAAAGAGATCCAAGAGGCCTTGCATCTGGAAAAACTGCCCGCTCATATCGAATGTTTCGATAATTCAAACATACAGGGAAGCGATGCGGTAGCGGCTTGCGTGGTATTCAAGATGGGGAAACCGTCCAAGCAGGAGTATCGTAAATACAATATAAAGACCGTAGTCGGTCCGGATGATTACGCCTCCATGAAAGAAGTCGTCCGTAGGCGTTACGGGCGAGCGATCGAGGAGCAATCTCCCCTACCCGACTTGATTATAACAGACGGTGGAAAGGGGCAAATGGAAGTGGTTCGCTCGGTGGTAGAAGATGAATTAGGCTTGTCCATTCCAATCGCCGGACTAGCGAAAGATGGTAAGCACCGAACCTCGGAGTTATTATTCGGGTTCCCACCCGTAACCGTTGGCATGCGTTTGGACAGTCCGCTATTCCATCTACTTACCCGGATACAAGACGAGGTACACCGTTTCGCCATCACTTTCCACAAGGATAAACGAAGTAAGACCCAGACAAAATCCGAATTAGACACCATTAAGGGTATCGGTGAAAAGACAAAAGTATTACTTTTACGTCACTTTAAAAGCGTAAAACGAATCAAGGAAGCAAGCTTCGAGGAACTGAAATCCGTGATTGGCGAGGCGAAAGCCAAGGCACTACAAGAGGGACTGGATGGAAAGCGAACAGAAAGCGAACAAAAATAGAACAAAAGCGAACAAAAAGCGAACAAGATGAGAACAGTTACACAACGTGTGCAGCACGCTTCCGTCACGATAGACGGACAGCTTAAGTCCAAAATTGGAAAGGGGCTATTGGTATTAGTCGGTATCGAGGACAAGGATACGCAAGAAGACATTGAATGGTTGGCAAAAAAGATCACCAACCTACGCATATTTGACGATGAAAACGGGGTCATGAACCGCTCGGTTATCGAAGCGGGAGGCGAGATCATGGTTGTCAGCCAATTTACCTTACACGCCTCTACGAAAAAAGGGAACCGCCCCTCCTACTTAAAAGCGTCTAAACCGGATATCGCCATTCCGATGTATAAAGCTTTTTGCGAAGAGGTAGGGCTTCAACTCGGAAAACCTGTACAAACCGGAACATTCGGAGCTGATATGAAAATTGAACTTTTAAACGACGGGCCGGTTACTATTATTATCGACTCTCAAAATAAAGAATAAGTATGGCAGATATAACTTTACAACAAGCCCAGCAAATGGTAGACTCTTGGATCAAGACCTATGGGGTCCGTTATTTCAATGAGCTTACCAATATGACCATCCTCACCGAGGAAGTGGGCGAGCTAGCCCGGATCATGGCACGTACCTACGGTGAGCAGTCTTTCAAGGAAAGTGACAAACACCGGGATTTAGGCGATGAAATGGCAGATGTCTTATGGGTACTGCTTTGCCTCGCCAACCAGACCGGAGTAGATCTTACCGCCGCTTTCGAGAAGAATCTCCAAAAGAAAACAGACCGAGATAAAGAACGACATATAAACAATCAAAAACTATAAGCATATGGCACATCATCACGATTGCGAATGTGGACATGATCATCATCATGAACATGAACACGAATCAAATTCCGTACAGATAGACCGTTATCATGAAGCTTTCAATAAGTTTGAGCCGGCCCTGCCGGATACCCAGACCACCGAGGCTGTAAACGCTCTTTTAGAGAAACATTTCCAAGAAAACTTTACACCGGAAGTATTGAAAACGATTCATGGTTGCATCGACTTGACCTCATTAACCAGTCTGGATACCAAAGAAAGTATCTGGAAGATGGTAGACACGGTAAATGATTTCGAGGGAACTCGTCCGGATGTCCCGAACGTAGCCGCTATTTGCGTCTATCCCCTATTCGTGGAAACGGTTAAGCAGGCACTTACTGCACAAGAGGTTAAGATCGCGTCGGTTGCCGGAGGTTTTCCATCCTCACAGACATTTACGGAAGTCAAGATCGCCGAAACGGCCATGGCCGTCATGCAAGGAGCCGATGAAATCGACGTTGTCATGAACCTAGGCTATTTCATGGAAGACAATTTCGAGGAACTGACGGAAGAATTACAAGAGATCAAAGAGAGCTGTCGCCACGCCCATTTAAAGGTAATCCTAGAGACCGGAGCTTTAGTCACAGCGGAGAACATCCAAAAGGCATCCATCCTAGCCATGTATTCCGGTGCGGACTTCATCAAGACCTCCACGGGTAAAGGATACCCGGGAGCCACTTTCGAGGCCGCCTATACCATGTGCAAAGCCATCAAAACCTACCATTCCATCACCGGAAACAAGGTTGGCATCAAGATCTCCGGAGGCGTACGCACGGCGGAAGACGCAGTTCGATATTATACGATCGTAAAGGAAATACTGGGCAACGAATGGCTGAACAAGGATTTGTTCCGTATAGGAGCGAGCAGTCTGGTCGGTGATATAGAAAAACGACTCGGGAAATAGTCCATTCTAATTAAACCGGGCGCAGATGACTTAGAATCCTGTGTCCGGTAAGCACTCTCAAAGTAAGTTAACTTACCTTGGCATCGAAGTTAACTGACTTCGTCAAGTAAGTTAACTTCATTGGCTATTGAAGCATACTTACTTTTTTACTAACAAGAGCCATCTCTCTACAACTAATAGATAAAGGAATTTCTATTTGGAGCGAGTCATAATATAATCCGCCAACTGGATCAAGGATATCCGAGCCTCGGATTCCGGAAGCCTCAAAAGAACATCGACCGCCTTATCATGATATTCCTTCATGCGGGCCTCGGCATATTCGATTCCACCATTCGCCTTGGCGAACTCGATCAAGGAATCGACATTCTCCGCCGCGAAATCCTTCCGTAAAATCATATCCAAATAACGGGCGGCCTCCTCTTCCCTACCCTGCCGCAAGGCATATAATAATGGAAGCGTAACCTTACCCTCACGAATGTCATTTCCCGTCGGCTTACCGATATTCGCCTCCTTGAAATAATCAAAGATATCATCCTTGATCTGGAAGCAATACCCCAGATACTCGCCAAACTCACGGCAAAGAGCGATCACCTCCGCAGAGGCGCCCGATGAAATGGCCCCAATCTCCGTGCAAGCGGAAAGCAAGGTAGCCGTCTTCTTCTTGATAACTTGCAGATAACAATTCTCGTCTAAGATACTCTCCTCGGCAGTCTCCAATTGCTTGATCTCACCTTCGGACAAGTCTCTGCCTAAATTAGAGATAATCCCGACAATCCGCAAATCGCCGGTTTGTATGGAACGGATCAAAGCGGTAGAAAGCACATAATCACCGACCAACACGGAAATACGGTTATCGAAGATAGCGTTCAATGAGGGAACGCCACGACGTTGCTTCGTCTCATCGATCACGTCATCGTGAATCAATGTAGCGGTATGCAAAAGCTCCAGCAAAACAGCGGAATTGATCGTGTTATCCGTAACCTGTCCACAGACCTTGGCGGTAAGGAGCACCAATAACGGACGCACATGCTTCCCGGTAGAATTCAGTATAACGTCGATAGCCGATTGTAACCGGGTCGTCTCGCTGCGTAGAGATGCCTCGAAATCCTTATTGAAACGTTCAAATTCAGCGGAAACCGGTTCTTCTATTTTCCTTCTTTCATCCATAATTCCATGCAAAGATTCGCAAAAGTAACAAAAACTATCGAGTAAGCGAGTTTTTTCGTACATTTACCCAGATTTTGTCCCACTAAAACGTGTTAAAAGTAATGAAGTTATTCCTTATAGATGCGTATGCGTTAATTTATCGCTCCTATTACGCCTTCATCAAGAATCCGCGTATCAACTCCAAGGGTGTGAATACCTCCGCCATTTTCGGTTTTATCAACAGTCTGGAGGATGTATTAAAACGTGAGAACCCGACTCATATAGCGGTGGCCTTTGACCCGAAGGGACCGACCTTCCGCCATGAGGCCTTCGAGCAATACAAGGCACAACGGGAAGAGACGCCGGAAGTGATCCGTCAATCCGTCCCTATCATTAAAGAAATCATAGAGGCTTACAATATTCCGATTCTGGAAGTACCCCGCTACGAGGCGGACGATGTGATCGGCACCGTGTCCAAACAGGCGGAGAAGGAAGGCTTCGAGGTGTACATGATGACGCCGGATAAAGATTACGGCCAATTGGTGTCCGAACATATATTTATGTATCGTCCGAAATTCGGAGGCGATTACGAGATCATGGGCGTGCCCGAGGTCTTAAACAAGTACGGCCTCACGAGTACGGAGCAAGTGATCGACTTGCTGGGACTGATGGGCGACGCTTCCGATAATATCCCCGGCTGTCCGGGTGTCGGCGAGAAGACCGCTCAAAAACTACTGACCGAATTCGGAAGTATCGAGAACCTGTTAGCGAACACTGATAAGTTGAAAGGCGCGCAAAAGAAGAAGGTAGAGGAGAACGTCGAGCAAATCCGTTTCTCCAAATTCTTGGCGACGATCAAGACGGATGTCCCTATCGAGTTCGATGCCGCCCGTTGCGTTCGTGAAAAGCCAAACGAAGAGCGGCTGACTGAGATTTACACAGAATTGGAATTTAGAACATTTATTAACAAACTAAGTTCTGAGCCGGTCAAAGCCGCTCCGAAAGGTCCCGTTCAAGGCGATTTGTTCGCGATTTTTACGCCCGAGAGTACGGAAGAGCCCAAAAAATCGATTCTCACGGACTTAAAGTCCACCCCCCATAACTATTATTTAACTGATACAGAGGAAAAACAAGCCGATTTAGCCCGCTTTTTATTGGGTCAAGAATTTTTCGCTTTTGACACGGAAACCGATGGCATCGATCCCTTGAAAGCCGGATTGGTCGGAATGTCGTTCGCCGTGAAAGAAAACGAGGCTTGGTATGTCCCTGTTCCCGCCAACTCAGTAGAGGCGGCGAAAGTAGTGGAACGCTTCTCCCCTGCCCTGCAAAATCCGAAATCATTAAAGATCGGGCAAAACATCAAATTCGATATTTTGGTACTTCGTAAATACAACGTGAAGGTAGCCGGTCCTCTGTTCGATACGATGATCGCCCATTACCTGCTAAATCCGGAATTACGGCACGGAATGGATTACCTAGCGGAGACCTACCTCAAGTACCAGACCGTCCACATCGAGGAACTGATCGGCCCAAAAGGAAAGAACCAGTTATCGATGCGAAACGTACCCGTGGAGCAAATCGCCGAATACGCCGCCGAGGACGCGGACATCACGCTCAAGCTAAAGAATTATTTCGCACCCGAGTTAAAGAAGGAAGGACTGGAATCCCTCTTCACCACGATCGAGATGCCATTAATATATGTATTAGTGGAAATGGAGGCCACCGGCGTCACGCTAGACACGGTAGCGCTCAAGCAATCCTCCGGAGAATTGACCACATCCATGAACAAGCTGGAGCAAGAGGTTTACGAGCTGGCCGGCACGGAATTCAACATCAACTCCACGAAACAGGTCGGCGAGATCCTTTTCGACCGCTTGAAGCTGGACGAGAAAGCGAAGAAGACCAAAACTGGCGGTTACAGTACCAGCGAGGATGTATTGGAGAAACTTCGCAACAAGCATCCCATCATCGGCAAGCTTCTTGAATACCGCGGACTTAAAAAATTATTAAGTACCTATATCGACGCTCTACCCGAGTTGATCAATCCGCAGACCGGAAAGATACATACCTCTTTCAACCAAGCGGTAACATCTACCGGACGCCTCAGCTCTACCAATCCGAACCTGCAAAACATTCCGGTACGGGACGATCTGGGCCGTGAGATCCGTAAGGCATTTATTCCGGACAATACGGATTGCCTCTTCTTCTCGGCCGACTACTCCCAGATCGAGCTTCGTATCATGGCCCACCTGAGCGGTGACCCGCATATGATCGAGGCTTTCCAAAGCGGAGCAGATATCCACGCCGCCACAGCCGCCAAGATCTACGGAATCCCGGTAGAAGAAGTAACCAGCGATATGCGCCGGAAGGCGAAAACCGCCAACTTCGGTATCATTTACGGCATCTCCGTCTTCGGGCTCGCCGAGCGTCTGGGTATCCCTCGTTCTGAGTCCAAGGAACTGATAGACGGTTATTTCAGCACCTACCCCCGCATCAAGGAATACATGGAGGAGAGCATCAAGGTAGCCAAGGAAAAAGGATACGTAGAGACCATTTTCAAGCGCAAGCGTTTCCTTCCGGATATCAACTCACACAACGCCGTCGTACGCGGCTATGCCGAGCGAAACGCGATCAATGCCCCTATCCAAGGGAGCGCCGCCGATATCATCAAACTAGCGATGGTACGCATTTACGAACGCTTTGAGGAAGAGGGATTGAAAAGCAAGATGATCCTCCAAGTACACGATGAGTTAAACTTCAATGTCTACAAAGAGGAAGCCGAGGAGGTAAAGAAAATCGTGCTGGAGGAAATGGAAAACGTCATGAAACTACAAGTCCCCTTAATCGCCGATTGCGGCGAGGGAGAGAACTGGTTGGAGGCGCATTAAAATAATGCCGGAATTCCCCTTAAAAAAACATGTACGTGTTTTCCGAAAAACATGTACGACTTTTTCCAAAAACACGTACGTGTTTTTTTAAGACCATAACAGCCTAAGTAAAAACAACAGGGTGTCCTAAATCGCCGGAAGCTTTTTAGGACACCCTATTTATTAGTGATCAAAAGGAACTCTTATTGCTTATAAATCTTCTTAGAGATTATTCCATCCGCCGTCTTTATACGTAAGATATAATGCCCGGAAGGTATCGACAAGGTAGTCGTATATTGTTTCCGGCTATCTATGGTAGTTCCCCAGACAGACGCGCCGTCGTAAGTATAAAGCATCATATTTTCTATCGCCACATCCGATTGAACCGATAATAGGCCGGAAGCGGAATCAAACGCATATTCCAAATCCGAGACAGACGGCTCGGTAACCTCATTAGAAACCACTAGCGAACCATCGATCTTTAGGCAGAACGTACGATAGCTTTCACGGATATCCGTATACTTGGTTTCCCACAGCTCACTCAAGTCACCTTGGTAAGTAGCCATTACGGCAAGCATATCACCAATACCCCAATCAAACGAGCCACTATAAGATACCGTCTGGCTCTTCCCTGCCGGAATCTCCAGCCAATTATTCACCTCCCAACTGTAATCGTCTATCGAGAGATTAGGATCTCGCACGTAAAGGCCGGCCGTACCTTGGAAATTCGTTTTTTGCTTGTTATAGAAAGTCACCTCAAAGGTAGCGGTCCCACTTTCCGCATCATACTCGACCTTTACAGGATCGGCGGTCAAGCTATTCCGTGCCTGTGAGAAAGAAATAACGCTATCCTTCACATCCAACAAGATATAATCATACGGATGATTTACCGAACGGATCGGACGTAAGATGCTATCTCCTTCCATTCCTCCCAGTACGTACATATACAGAGTAGCCGTAGTATCCGGGATACCTAGGGACTCACAAAGGAAATCTTTCGTTATATAATTACCTAGCTGAAAGTCCGCGATCGTATCTAAAAATGCCGCTTCGCTAACAGGCAACTCCACCGCCTCATTCTCTTCGAAAAAGGCTAATGTATGGACATAGCTCCCATCTTGCCCCAAGTTAAATAGGTTATAAGTAATCGGAAACTTCTCACCAAGCTTGATACTTTCAATATCTTTAGTACCCAAAGAACTGATCGTTAACAACTTCACAGGCTTCGAGTCATCAGACGGTTTGCGGATACCCGTGATCATGGCTTGGCGTTCATTGTAAGTACGTAAATTATCGCCAATCGCACCTAACTCAAAATATCCACTGCCAAACCAGCCCGTATTTAAATGGAAAAGTCCGCTCCGATTATAGCCATCGCAAACAAATGCCCATTTATAGGCCAGATTATTTTCTCCGCTACCTCCTTCATAATAAACCGGACGTTGAGCGGCTAGTTCCGTTTTGAGCAGATCCGTCCATTCTTTTCCGGAAAAGAAGGTCCTATCATACAATTGTATATTCTTATCATATCCAAAATTATTAATGAAAGCCTTCCGTACATCTTCTTTATTAGCCCCCATATCCCATTCATAATTCATATAGGCAGCCGCTCCACAATGAAAAATCAGCGTGGAAACAGCCTCTATCTCATCCCAAGAGGAAGACTCATCAAGAGTAGCAGGCATATTTTCCCAATCATACGTTGTATGCCCAAAATTAGCGGAAACAACCAACGTACTTCCCGGATTCTTATAATTTACGTTACCCATACCGCTTTTCGGATATTGATAATAATTCATGATCTGCGCCATAGCGACACCTTCCCCACCCGCAAAAGTTAGAACATCATTGACAACCGGGCACATCTCATTGTAGGGAGCATCATCCTTCCATTCCGTTTTAATCAAAGGGATCACCGCCTCCGGAAACCGTGAAGAAGCCTCAACACTATCCACCGCTAGAGGCATCCCGGACCGTAACGCCTTTACATAATGGATATACATACGCATAAAATTCTCCATCGTAGCGGACAGACCTTTCTCCGGCAAAGCCCCCTTATCGGATATACCCAATAACTGCTTTCCACGATCTTCTCCGGATACGATTACAAAACCTTGGTTATCCCCTACGTTATACAGGTAAAGCAAGGCATTCTCCACACTCGAGAAACGTAATTTAGAAGGAGCCTCGATGCCTTCCTCCGTCCCTACGTAGGCCAACTTAAACTCAGGAAAAGAACCGGCCCTCAACACCGAGGTATTCTCCATCGAATACTGTTGCTGGGCAATCCGGAGCGCTTCGGCCGAACCTATCGGATCTGCCGAAAGTGTTTGTACACATAGCGTAGCACAAGCTAACAAAGCCAAGTAGACGTGTTTCATTGACATAAAGTTTTGAATGAATATTAAATACTAATACATACAAAGTTATCAAAAGCTTTCAAATTCTTTCTATACATAGGCAAGTCTCTACGCTAATTCATGCAAGAAAATTATGACAAATTAGCCAAAGGATCAGTAAATCTAATAGTATGATGAGAATCTTGTCTAAATTTCCATATTGATTTCCTACATTTACAGACTTAATGTAACGAAATTATGATTAACACTTTAACATCTTTGCGATTTATATTCGCCATGATGGTTTTTGGGGCGCACTGTTATGTAATAGATAATCACTTCGATATCCATTTTTTCAAGGAGGGATTTGTAGGGGTTAGTTTCTTTTTCATGCTAAGCGGTTTTATTATAGCGTACAATTATCAAAAGAAATTTAGTGAGAATAAGATAACCAAACGCACTTTTTGGGTAGCACGCATCGCCCGTATTTATCCCTTACACTCGCTGACCTTATTGATTGCCGTCGCTTTAGGAAACTATGTAATAGCATCGGGAACTATAGATTGGTGCAAGCATTTCCTCGCCTCACTCACATTGACAAACGCCTATATACCAAAAGACAATTACTTTTTTTCATTCAACAGCCCTTCGTGGAGTTTATGTTGTGAACAGCTTTTCTATATTTGTTTTCCTTTCCTTATAGCATTCACGAAAGACTACAGAAAATTACTTAGCACTTTCTTGATTTGCGCGATATTGAGCGTTGTCGGTATGTATTTTACGCCTTTGGAAAGTATAAAAGGATATTGGTATGTTAATCCAATCACCCGACTTCCGGATTTTATAGCCGGGATGCTATTATTTCAATTATACGACCATTTGAAAACTAAAAACATCACCTCCAGCCAAGGAAGTATCATAGAGATCGCGTCAATAGCATTATTCTTAAGTTTCTATCTGTATGCCGCTGAAATCCCCAAAGTATACCGATACTCCTGCTACTACTGGATTCCCATCGCGTTTATCCTAATAAGTTTTTCCCTGCAAAAAGGTATGGTCTCACGACTCCTATCGAACCGCCTCTTAGTGATTGGCGGAGAAATCAGTTACAGTTTCTATTTGATTCATCTTTTTGTACTGCTCTCTTATGCTAAATGGCAAAAAGAAAGCGACTTTCATATAGACTGGTACATCTCGATCCCGCTTCTATTTTGTGTCATAATCCTGTTGAGCCTGTTTTCTTACTACCATTTCGAGAAGCCTATGAACAAACTCGTTAAAACATTATTAAACAAACAATCGATGAGGCAACCGGTTAAGCATGAAGAGAAAGCCTAAGAAAATAACCGTATCAGCCTAAAATTGATTATCTTTGCGAACTCAAAACAAGTCGCTTGGAGCGACTATATAACAGATTGATAATAAAAAATACGATAATAATATGGCATTACAATGTGGCATTGTGGGACTTCCGAACGTAGGAAAGTCTACCCTTTTCAATTGTCTATCCAACGCGAAGGCACAATCAGCGAACTTTCCGTTCTGTACGATCGAACCGAATGTAGGCGTGATCACCGTACCCGACGAGCGACTGAATAAACTAGCGGAAATCGAACATCCGCAGCGAGTGATCCCCACCACCGTAGAGATCGTGGATATCGCCGGATTGGTGAAAGGGGCGAGTAAAGGCGAGGGATTAGGCAATAAGTTCTTGGCTAATATCCGTGAGACAGACGCTATCTTGCACGTATTGCGTTGCTTCGACGACGATAATATCGTACACGTGGACGGACGTGTAGACCCGGTCCGTGATAAGGAGATCATTGACTATGAGCTTCAGATCAAGGATTTGGAAACGATAGACAGCCGTATCGCCAAGGTGCAGAAACAAGCGCAAACCGGAGGTGATAAGCAAGCCAAGATCGCTTACGAGGTACTTTGTAAATACAAAGAGGCTTTAGAACAAGGAAAAAGCGCACGTACCGTTTCTTTTGATACGAAAGACGAGGAACGCATTGCCCACGATTTATTCTTGCTGACGGATAAACCTGTCATGTATGTTTGTAACGTGGATGAGGCTAGCGCCGTAAACGGCAATAAATATGTAGATGCCGTACGCGAGGCGGTTAAAGACGAGGATGCCCAGATTCTAGTAGTCGCCGCTAAGATCGAGAGCGAGATCGCTGAGTTCGATACCTATGAGGAACGCCAGATGTTCTTACAAGAGATTGGATTGGAAGAGTCCGGCGTAAGCCGTTTGATTAAATCGGCTTATAAATTATTGAATCTGCAAACCTTCTTGACCGCCGGACCGGACGAATGTCGTGCGTGGACGTTCCATAAAGGCTGGAAAGCTCCTCAATGCGCCGGTGTTATTCATACGGACTTCGAAAAAGGATTTATCCGTGCCGAGGTGATCAAGTACGAGGATTATATCGCTTATGGCTCCGAGGCTGCTGTTAAAGAGGCCGGAAAGATGAGCGTTGAAGGTAAGGAATATGTTGTGCAAGATGGAGATATCATGCATTTCCGTTTCAATGTATAAAGAGTAATCGAAATAAATTATATCTTTGAAACCGGGTAAAATAGCGTAAAGCTAATTTTACCCGGTTTTCTTATATCCTTTAAATCTATATGTATATGAAACGTTTTCTCAATTCTGTACTTTGTATGTGTATCGCCGCTTTTTGTACGCATGCCCAAAAAAAGAATGTGACTAGTGTGCTGGAAGTGATGGACATTACGACCGGGCAACGTTCCGTTGTCAAGGAATTCCCTTTTTTAATCGAGGCACCTAACTGGACTCCGGATGGCAATTGGCTTGTATATAATAGTGGAGGAAAATTATATAAGCTCTCTCCGGAATCTCCGGGCGAGCCGCAATTAATCAATAGCGACTATGCGACCCGTTGCAACAACGACCATGTGATCTCCGCAGATGGCAAACAAATAGCGATCAGTAACGGAACGAAAGAAGATGGCCGGTCGCGTGTCTATACCCTGCCTTTCGAAGGAGGTGTTCCCCGGTTGATTACCCCACTCGGTCCTAGCTACCTACACGGGTGGAGCCCCGACGGAAAACAACTCGCTTATTGCGCTGAAAGAAACGGTAATTTTGATGTTTACGTCATTCCTTCCCTAGGCGGAGAAGAAAAACGTCTTACGACAGCCGAAGGTTTGGACGATGGCCCCGAATACTCACCTTGCGGACAATATATCTGGTTCAACTCCGTACGTACCGGGCTTATGCAAGTCTGGCGCATGAAAGCGGATGGTTCCGAACAAACCCAAATGACATTCGATGAGACCCGTAATTCTTGGTTTCCCCACATCTCTCCGGATGGAAAACAAATCGTTTTCATCACCTATACAAAAGGAGATCTGGAACCCGGACAGCACCTCGCCAATAAAAACGTAGAGTTACGCCTTATGCCGGCCGAGGGCGGAGAACCTAAGACTTTAGTCAAACTATTCGGCGGCCAAGGTACCATAAACGTAAACTCTTGGGCACCTGATAGCAAGCGATTCGCTTTCGTCAGCTACCGGTTAAATTGACTCGTTCCCGTCTCTCCTGTATTCGGAAGGAATAACCCCCGTCTGCTTGATAAACGCACGACGGAACGTACTGATAGAATGGAAGCCCGAACGTTCGGCTATCTCTTGTATACTGGCCAGAGGTTCGGCTTCCAATAGACGTTTACTTTCCTCTACCCTGAAATGGTTTACGTAATCCGAGAAGGAACAACCTAGTTCTTTATTAAACAATTGGGATAGATAAGAACGGCTCATCGGGAAGATCCGCTGTAAATCCGTTAAGCGCAAATCTTCCCGTAGATAGGGCTTTTCACGTTCAAACCACGCCTGTACTTCCTCAACATACCTTTGGCGTATGATGCCTTTCTGTTCCTCACTACCTTGATCATCATCCGTATCCTCCTCCAAATCGGGTAATCCCCATCCGCTCTCGAATGTGTAATCCAAATGGATAACCTTTAGGAACAAGGCCTTATAAAAGAAATAGTACCATAAAACCAATAAAAACGTTTTGTCGATTACATATAGGCTAACCCGATCCGTAAACAACAATACCAAATAAAAAATATACATAGAAGAAAGGATCAGCATAGTCTTTTTCAACCAGTCCAGATCATAATCTTCCGGGTCCGATACATTTTCCCTTAAATACACCTTAAATCCCTCACTATAGCGCAAGATCAGATAAATAGGAACGATCATATACAGAAGCGTGAAAAATAAAATCAAAAGCCTTATAACCACATCCAGATTCAAGGTATCGAATACCTCGCCAAAAGAGTTATAACGATGAACATTTCCACCGGATAGCCGGTAAATCAAAAAAGAAATACCCAATACCCATATCGGACTGGTAAAAATAAAGAAACGGCGAACGGTCATATAGCAAGGTCGTAACACTTCTATCACGTAACAAGCCAATGTAGCTACTACAATACATCCCATAATCAGCACATCCGGATGAAATATCTCTTTTGAATCCTCTAAATACAGGTTAACCGATACTCGTACCGCCGCTAGAAACGCCCATAATAACATACTCCACCCCAAAATCTGTTTTGCCCTATTCTCACGGGCCCGTAGTAGCAGGGTAATACCACCAAAAACACAAAAGCCTAATATCTGTAAGCTTAGTAGAAACTGAATTTTATCCAACATAATAACACTACCTCCTATCTATTAAACAATACGCCCCCCGAATGTTCTTTTTGACCCCTCAGTTAACAATATGAACGCCTTAGACAATTTGAACGATCTAATTTTATACGATTTCACCGACGTTTTAGACCGTATGCACCTCCCTTTCCCCTTAACCACCCGATATTTGCATCCAGAAGTTTCACACAAAAATAAGTAAAATAATGAGAAATTTAGTACTCTTTACCAGTATGATTTTAAGCTTTTGGGGTTGCTCCAACGACAAAGACTTCGGAGGTCTTGAGAATATCGGCTGGAATGAAAAACCACTCCAAATAACGACTCGTATCCTAACTACAAAATCCACCAATTTTATACAAGAATTTAAAGAAGGCTCTATGCTCGGACTACAAATCACGTCCGGTACAGTCGACGATTTATACAATGGCATATCCACTTATAAAAACGTAAGCGTAAAAGCTTATAGAGTGAATGGAAAAATCCGGTGGCAACAGAGTCCGGAAGTGATCCTCGACTCTAATGAAGCTACGATATACGCATATTATCCATATCAAGAAGATATAAATTTTAACGCCCGGCAGATACCTGTTAAACTGGCCCCGAACGCATTGGAGACCGATGATTATATGTATGGAACCCATGCGATCGGACAAAAAGCGGTCAACAGTACCTCGCCACTTGTATTACTCAGCATGAATCATGCCCTATCGCTTATATCTTTCCAGCTGAACCTAAGCAAAGGCAAGACAGGTGCCTTTATTATAAGTTCCGTTCAAATAGGAAATAAGCCCGGTGGAACAACTTTAGTCAGCGAAGGAACCCTCGATATCACGACGGGCGATATCATCGGTTCTACCGCCCGTAGCACGTCCGCATCCACGGTATTATCCTTGACGAATCCGGTTACCCTCATCAACGAGAAATATTGTGATCCTATGCGGCTCATGGTAATTCCACCTTCCGGCACGATCGGAACCGGAGACGTGGAGACCTTATTTACGATCAACGGAGAAACCTACAAATTTGACATACCCGCTAACACCCAATGGGAAAAAGGGAAAAAATATTTATATAAGCTAAGCTTTAACGGAAGGTCGTTACAATTGCGAGACGTCTCTATCACAGACTGGTTACCGGGTAACGACGAAGGATTGATTGGCAATATCATGTAAGTTTTTTATGTTGTGGTTATTAAGGTGTAATGCCGTGGCAAGCTTTGATCCGTTTGCCACCGGCAACTACACTGAAAATAACAATTGGCTCTATCATTCCGGCGAATTAGACCATCGGCGTCACTACCCGTACGATGTGTTTTTCATTCAGCCGACTCTATATATTCTCTCAATAAGAGAAACAACGGGTCTCGTCCAAATACCCTTTTACATTCAAGGGCTATCATTCCCTCTCAACTTATCGCCAAAAACACTCTTCTATTTGACTATTACAAGGACGAGACCCGTTTAATAATATCTTTATATCTCTTGGATATATTGATTATTATAGTATACAATAAAGCAGGTTACTTTGCGTATTAAGAGGATAAAACAATCGTTACTATATAATATATAAAAATATCATTTTATAACAGGAATGATAATTAATAGTAATAGAATAATAAACTATATTGGCTCAAATGTTTATTGTTTGAAAGGTTCCATTAAAACATCAGACAAAATGAACAAATTATTATTAATTACTATCTTGTTAATCATCTTTACCGGATGTCATGAAAATCAACAGTGGATGTCCAAAGAGAAATCAACCGCACGAAAGTCGGTTCTTGAAATGACCACCCGGTCCTATACAGCAGGTTCTTCAGTATTCACCGAAATTCTGCCCGAAGGGTCCGAAATAGGATTATTTATAACCTATGGTAATCAAGACAGTTTATATAAAGGCGCATCTCTTTATAAAAACGTAAAATCAAAGGCTGTAGGCTCATCAAAAGGTTCTTTAAAATGGAAACAAACACCGCAGGTATTCCTCAGATCTAATCGACCAGTCATGATCTACGCTTACTCTCCTTATAAAGTACAAATACCGTTAGATCCCACCTCCATACCGATCAAAATATCCCCAATCGCGGCGGAAACCCCCTTTTATAAATATGGGAGGCTCTCGCAAGGTCAAAAAGAGGTTAACCGTAAATCTCCGCTCGCGAAACTCTCCATGAATTATGCGTTATCACTTCTCTCATTCGAAATATATCAAGATTCGAACATTAACGGGCTATTCAAGCTAACCTCCATACAGATCGGTAACCGTGCGGGAGGTAATACCTTGCAGTATACCGGCACAATGGATATCGTAACCGGAAATATCAAAGGAACTCCCGGGGCACACAAGGCCACTTTACTTACAATAGATCCATCCGTAACTTTACGACACGCAAAAGCGGAGGAGCAAAATATCCGTATAGTCCCTACCTACTCCCCTATCCGGGAAAAAGAAGTTGAGGCGATCTTTACGATCAATGGGAAGACTTACAAATACATCATTCCGGAAGGCACCTGTTGGAATAAAGGATATAAATACTCATACAAATTCTACTTCGATGGTAAGGAGATTAAGTTTCACGACTTAGTTGCCTGCATTTGGATACCTAAGTTGAATAAAAAATAATTCTTTTTTTGCCTATTTTTGTAACAAACAAATCCCTTATCCCGTCTTCTTTGTGAAAGCCCCCACTCTAAGGCGCACGGACGAAGGGCGATCCAAAAACATAGTATTAACGAAAAAGTCAATTACAATGAAAAGATTACTAGCGTTACTGGCCATCCTCCTTATCAGCCAAGTAGGATACGGGCAGCAGAAGATGGATCAATTATTCAATGCTTTCCGGGGTGAAAGCGATGTTACTTCCGTAAATATCGGAAACATAACGATGAAGCTAGCCAGCCTGTTCACCGAGACAATGGGAGTAAACGGTATAGAGATCCTTGAATTTGATAATTGTGCCCAAGAGGTGAAAGACCGACTGTCTACCGCCATACGGAACCTGAGAGATCCTGATTACGAGACGATGGTCACGGCAAATGAAAGGGACAGTCGCACGAAAGTTCTTGTCAAAATAAAAGAGGATATGATCCGTGAACTGGTCATATTCACGACAGGAAGCGACAATGCGTTAATCCGTATCAAAGGAAAGATCAGCCCGTCCGATCTAGACCGGGTAATCAATGAGCACAAAACTGGAAATCATTAAGGGCGATACCGATGGACGTTGATGTTTTTAAACAACGGTTCCTACCCTTTCATCCTAAACTCTATCGAATCGCTTATGCCTTATTAGACAATAAAGCGGATGCGGAAGACATACTTCAAGATGCCTATTGCAAATTATGGAATAAAAGGGATGAGCTGGGAGATATCCAGAATCCGGAAGCATTTTCCATAACATTGGTCAAGAATCTTTGTCTGGATTTCCTGCGCTCGCCTAAAGCAAGCCGAAGAGACAATGAAGAGGCATTGGAGACCGTTCTATTAACGACCGACTCCTCGCCGGAAAAGGAACTGGAAGAAAAGGAGGATATCCGGCATATACAGGAACTGATCGAGCAGCTTCCCGAGAACCAGAGGCAGGTAATCCGCCTGCGTGGTATTGAGGATTGCTCCTATGAGGACATTGAACAGATTACGGGGCTTAGCTCCTCTAATATACGAACATTACTTTCCCGGGCACGCAAATTGATCCGGGAGAAACTAGAAAAAGCAAGTTGTCATGGATGATAAAAGGATAGATGAACTAATAAACAAGGCACTCCAAGAGGATTTAGCCTTACCGGAGGGACTTTCCGAAAGGCTGGAACGACGAATCGACTTCCTAGCCCAAGAAGAGGTATCTCCCCGAGTATCACGAAGACGTTCCTTCTATTGGATAAGCGGAATCGCCGCCGCTATTCTCGGCGCCCTATTCCTCATCTTCACGGAGACAAATCGTCCGGCTCCCATTATGGCCGATACCTTTACCGATCCTGAAGAGGCAGCTGTCGTAGCCCAAAATGCCTTGGCGTTCATGTCTAGGAATTTAAACAAAGGTCTCGGGCAGGTCAATGAAGCCGGTCAAGAGATCACAAAAATAAACAAGATCGTAAATAAACATTTAAATGATTAATACAATGAGACTCAAATATCTATATACAATACTGCTTCTCTGTTGCGTGAATATCTGTTTTGCCCAGAACAAGCTTTTCGACAAATATGCGGATATGGATGATGTTACTTCCGTATATATCTCCAAGAAGATGTTTCAGATGATGCCGGTCATGGAAACCGCCGGACTCAACCTTGCCAACCTGAAAGGGAAAATAGAATCCCTGCAAATACTCACCACCCAAAAAGCGGATTTGAGGGAACGAATGCGAGGGGAGTTTAAAGCCTTGATCGGAAAGGACCATGAGGAACTCATGCGAGTAAAAGACGGAAAGACCAAAGCCAATTTCTACGTCAAGCAACAAGGAGAACTGATACAGGAGTTGATCATGATAGCCGACATGGACGACGGGGGCTTCAGCGTCATGCAATTGTTAGGGCGTTTTACGCTCCAAGATGTGCAGGAAATTACCAGTGAGATCAACAAATAATTAGGATAATTTTGTGAAAACCATCGGCTTTTTATAGTATCTTCACCACCATAAGTTAAACAAAAATCATACGCGTATGAAAAGATTCATTTTTACAGGGATAATCATCCTGTTTGTAATGGCTGGATGTGGAGGCGACCATTCATCGACCGATGGTCTTATAACCGTGGATGTAAACGATAGTTATTCAACCAAAAAAGAGTTGGTCCTTCAAGACTTCATGGATGTGGAGTATATTCCGCTGGAAACAAACGATGAGTTTATCAATCGGGCATGCGTGCAGGCGGTTGGCGAGAAATACATAATCGTGACAAACTTTTACGATGATGGCAATATTTTCGTATATGGCCGGAACGGAAAAGCTATTCGCAAAATAAATCGCAAGGGACAAGGTGGAGAAGAATACGTGTCTATGAGATCGGTTTCGTTAGATGAAGAAAACGAAGAGATTTTCGTAAATGATTTTCATGCGAAAAAGATAAGGGTTTATGATTTGGAAGGAAATTTCAAACGAAGTCTGAATCAAAGAAGCGAGAAAAGTTCGTTTTACGTGGAAATGCTTGATTATGACAAGAACAACTTGATTTGCTATGATAAGTTTAATTTTGAGGTACCGTTCTTGCTTGTGTCGAAGCAAGATGGAAGTATAACGAAAGAAATCACGGTTCCATATAAAGAGAAGCAATTATTCCATATCGTTGAAAGACTTTATGATAAAGGAGAAACAAGAGCAGCTGGACCAGGTCCGTATAACAGTATAATTCCTTTTAAGGGTAATTGGATTCTATTTGAGGCCTCTGCAGATACGGTCTACACCTTAATGCCTGATTACAGTTTGCGCCCGCTTATCGCACGAACACCCCCTATCCACACCATGGACCCGGGCGTTTTCGTCGTTTTAAGATTGATTTCCGATCGTTATTATTTCATGGAAAGCGTAACGAATATATATGATTTTAACACAGGAGAAGGTTTCCCGAGAAAGTACTTCGCATACGATACGCAAGAAAAGAAATTTTTCAACTATATCACATACAACGATGATTATTCTTATAAGAAAGAAATCTATATGGTGACATTTCCTCCCATCAATTCAAAAGGCGAATTGTGTTCTACCATCAATGCTTCCGATCTTTGCCAGGACTATAAAAGGGGAAAGCTGAAAGGCAAACTAAAAGAGGTAGCCGCGACATTGGAAGAGGATGACAACCGGGTGGTAGTGTTGGTGAGACCTAAAAAGTAAACGATTACCAATCATCGGTAATACGATCAAGCGGATTATTTCCCCGTAATAATCCGCTTAATCTCACTCAGTTTGTTCAAGGCTTCCAAGGGGGTAAGATTATTCACGTCCAAGTTCTTGATCTCATCCCGTACTTGGCTCAACACCGGATCATCCAACTGGAAGAAACTCAGCTGATACCCCTCGGCGGCAGAGGCGATCGCTTTTACAGGCTTACCCCCGATGCCTTCCTGACGATTCTCGGACTCCAACTGCTTCAAGATCTCATTCGAACGCTTCACGATACTTTTAGGCATACCGGCCATTTTCGCCACGTGGATACCAAAGCTATGCTCGCTTCCTCCCGGTATCAACTTACGCAAGAATATCACCTTATTCCCTACTTCCTTGACCGATACGTTATAATTCTTGATCCGCTTAAAGGCACGCTCCATCTCGTTCAGCTCGTGGTAATGGGTAGCGAACAGCGTCTTCGCCTTCGCGTTAGGGTGCTCATGAATATATTCCACGATCGCCCAAGCGATCGATATGCCATCGTAGGTACTGGTACCCCGCCCTAACTCGTCGAAAAGCACCAAGCTCCGGGAAGTCATATTATTTAATATATCGGAGGCCTCATTCATCTCTACCATAAAAGTAGACTCACCCACCGAGATATTATCCGAGGCGCCTACACGGGTAAATATCTTATCCACGATACCGATATGGGCGCTCTCGGCCGGAACAAAGCAACCGATTTGCGCCATGAGCGTAATCAAGGCTGTCTGACGCAATAAGGCGGACTTACCGGCCATATTCGGACCCGTGATAATGATGATCTGTTGTTTCTCGTCATCCAGATAGACATCATTGGCGATATAAGGTTCTCCCAAGGGCAGTTGTTTCTCGATTACCGGGTGGCGACCTCCCTTTATGTCGATCTTGTCGGAATCACTCACGACCGGACGGATATACTTATTCGCCTCCGCGGCCTTAGCGAAAGATAAAAGGCAATCGATACGCCCGATCAAGTTCGCGTTCATCTGGATAGGCGGAATATACTCCGTCAAGGCCAATACCAGCTCATTGAAAAGGCGAGTCTCCAAAGCAAGGATCTTTTCTTCCGCCCCTAATATCTTCTCCTCGTATTCCTTCAACTCCTCGGTAATATAGCGCTCGGCGTTCACCAAGGTCTGTTTACGGATCCAATTCGCCGGGACTTTATCCTTATGGGTATTACGTACCTCTATATAATAGCCGAAGACGTTGTTGAAAGCGATCTTCAAGCTTGGGATACCCGTCAATTCGATCTCGCGCTGCTGTACCTTCAACAAATAATCCTTGCCGGAATAAGCGATGGCACGCAAGTCATCCAATTCCTCGTTGACCCCCTTCGCTATAATTCCTCCCTTATTGACCAACGAAGGGGGATCGTTATTAATCTCTTTCTCAATCCGGTCGCGGATCAAGGCGCAAGCGTTTAATTGCTCCCCGATCCGGCATAAGCTGGGTTCCTCACTCGCCATACATGCCTCCTTGATCGGCTCGATCGCACGAAGCGCGACCTTTAGCTGAACCACCTCACGAGGAGATACACGGCCGACAGCCACCTTGGAGATAATACGTTCCAAATCGCCGATCTGCTCCAACTGCGTATCCAGCAACTCCTTTGTCTCCGGTTCACGGAAGAAATAATCCACGACCTCTTGGCGTTCTTGGATCGGTTTTACATCCTTTAGCGGGAATAGTATCCACCGGCGAAGCATACGAGAGCCCATCGGCGAGATCGTCTTATCGATCACGTCCAACAAGCTTGTTCCCTCATCGTTCATCGTACCCACCAGTTCCAAGCTGCGTACCGTAAACTTATCCAAGCGGACGTATCGATCCTCCTCGATACGGGATAAAGCGGTGATATGGGAAATATGCGTGTGCTGGGTCTGGTCCAGATAATACAGAATCGCCCCGGAAGCGATAATACCTAATTTCAGATGTTGTACGCCAAAACCCTTCAGGTTCTTCGTCTCGAAATGCTTCAACAGGCGATCCTCGGCAGCCGAGGTCGTAAAGATCCAGTCATCCAGCTCAAAGATAAAGAAACGAGGACCGAAAGCCTCCTCGAAACGTTTCTTGTTTCCTCGTTCGATCAAGACTTCCTTCGGGGAAAAGTTATTGAGTAATTTGTCGATATAGTCTATAGAACCCTCCGCCGTCATAAACTCGCCGGTAGAGATATCCAAGAAAGAGATACCACATACCTCCTTGGCGAAATGGATAGAGGCCAAGAAATTATTCTCTTTATGATTCAGTATATTATCATTGATGGAAACACCGGGAGTCACCAATTCCGTAATACCCCGCTTCACCAGTTTCTTCGTCAACTTAGGGTCTTCCAGCTGGTCGCAAATAGCCACACGCTTTCCGGCCCGCACCAACTTCGGCAGATAAGAATCCAAGGCATGATGTGGAAATCCCGCCATCTCGACATGCTGCGCCACGCCATTCGCACGTTTGGTCTGTACGATACCCAGTATTTCCGCGCCAATCACGGCGTCCTCGCCATACATCTCGTAAAAGTCTCCAACCCGGAATAAAAGGATAGCGTCCGGATGTTTCGCTTTTATATCGAAATACTGCTTCATCAAAGGGGTTTCCACAACTTTTGCCACGATAGTAATCTTTTAAATGCGTTTACAATTTATCCGCACAAAGGTACTATTTTTTTTCTATCCGTTTACTTTCTTATAATCCGCTAGAAAAGTAGCCAGCCCACTATCCGTTAACGGGTGTTTCAATAAGCCTTTAATGGCGGACAAAGGACAAGTAGCCACATCCGCCCCGGCCTCCACGCATTGGATGATATGCTGGGTGCTACGGATAGAAGCCGCCAATACTTGGGTATCATAATCGTAATAATCATACATTTCCACGATCTTACGTACCAGCTCTATCCCGTCGCTGGCGATATCATCCAAACGCCCGACGAACGGCGATACATACGTAGCCCCGGCCTTAGCCGCCAATAACGCCTGACCGACAGAGAAAACCAGCGTACAATTCGTACGGATGCCTTTTCTGGTGAAATATTTTATCGCTTTAATCCCCGCTTCGATACAAGGTACTTTAACGACTATATTAGGATGTAAAGCTGCCAACTCCTCCCCTTCTTTTATCATGCCCTCTAAGTCGGTAGCGATTACCTCGGCGCTTACATCCCCGCCCACGATCTCGCAAATTTCCAAATAGTGTTTCCGTTGATTTTCCACCCCCCGGATTCCCTCTTTCGCCATTAAGGACGGATTAGTCGTCACGCCATCCAATACTCCCAATTCATTCGCTTCCCGGATTTGATCCAGATTCGCCGTGTCAATAAAAAACTTCATAGCTTTACACTTTAATGTTACGTATTTATATAACCCTTCTGATTCGCTATTAGTTCTAAATCAACCGCCTCAATCGCCTACTAATTCGATATACAAGTCGTTAAGCCATTTGCGGAGATGTAAGACGGCGTATCTTTTCCGGGACAGAAGCGTATTCACCGGAACATCCGTCGCCTCGGAGATCTCCTTAAAAGAAAAGCCTTCCAGCTCGGTCAACTCAAAAACCGTACGCTGCTCATCCGGCAACTCCGCTAAAGCGTTCTCTAACTCCTCCCATACCAAGGAACGGATAAAATCCATCTCAGGGGACTGATCCTCATCCATCAGCCACTCAGAAATCTCATTCATAAACCTTCCTTCCGAATCTTCCCCTTGCTTATAGGGCATTGGCTCCTCCGTATGCTTCCTGCTACGATCTATGATCTGGTTCCTCGCCACGGAATAAAGCCAAGCAGATACTTGCCCTATCACGGTACCCTCCGAGTCTGTTTTCAACAGTTGGTAAAAAACATTTTGTAAGATATCCTCGCAATCCTCTTTGGAGGGGACTCGTTTAGAGATAAAACTCTTTAGCTGAGATTGGTATTTCCTGAATATATCCGATATAGGTATATTTTCAGTCTGCCGTGTCATTCTTTCTCCTCATTAAAGCCATTCATCCATCTACGAATAAAGGCTTTTTTCTCCTCCAGAGATACATGTCCCATCCGCTCATGAAAACGCCTATGCTCTTTCCGCCAATTCACATTCCGGTTACCCATGAAACCGAAGTGATGCCAAGGTCCCCCAAACAATAGGCGTGTCAATACCATCAAGCCTGCCGCCTGCCAGTAATTGATAGTCGTCCAGCCCGTGATAGACGGGATCAAGGCATTCCACAACAACATAACCACTGCTACGATCGCCGCGAAGACAGCGATAAATATAACGACGTGCGTTATTTTTCTCCATGCGTTCATATTACTTATCTGATTTTTTATTCGTTTTTACTTTGTGGTCACTAACTCAATCGCCTTAGCAGGACATATATGGACACATTTCCCGCATCCTACGCAGTTTTCCAGATATTCCACGGAAGCCAGCAGGCAGTGTCCGTTATCGATCATCTTCAACACATCGCGCCTACATCTATCAACGCAACTTCCACATCCTGTACAATCATATGAGGCTATCTCCAAAGAGAGTACCTCCTTCTTTTTATGCCAAAACATCTTTTCTTCTCTTTTAATTATTAAACTTCATTCTCGAGTCAGACATGTCCTTCTATTTAGGGAGACGATCGAGAAGAAAAGATATTTTATGAGAATACTTATTTTACAGACAAAGTATATTTCCTATCGATCCATTCGGCCAATGAAATACCGCCCAATTCTTCGATAGTCTCTTTCCTTTTATAAGGTTTTAGTTGATGAATACGTTTCCAAATATCATTAAGCCAGACCTCATATCGGTTAGGCAACATAAGTTCTGGACGGAATTCCGATATATCTAAGTCTAAATCATCACTATAAAGAAGATAGTTCTTTATTAAAGTCGCAGATTCTAACAACTCACCAACCACATGCGGTAAAGGAAAAGGCAGAAGTTCATCATTCAGTTTCAATTGTTGGCCCCCAGCGGAAAAAGTGTCCCGCATATGAAAATTAACAACAGACCGGCGCGTACATAACCATAAGGCAGCATTCTCATAATTCCCACTCACTACTTCCGGGAATAAAATAAATATCTCCGCTTTTAGTCTCTTATTCCTTTCCGGATCCGCATATTCTCCATTATCCACCCACAGGCTTATATTCATATCCGTATGCTCCTCCAAACTTTCCTCAGCGGAAGTGCCCAACCACCAAGGCATAGCTTTCTTTTTGGCTTTAATGGCTTTTTCCCTATAATATTTTCGAACGATCTCTATAGAATCCGAAGCATTCCTTAATTGATCATAAGCAACTCCCATCTTACTAAAAATAGTCTGCTCTTTCGTTAATTCCATATTAATCAAATAACGGGGAGAATGGGTAACAGCTATATCGGAGAGACAATCCTCATAAGGACGGCACTTAAACTCCGCCGTCTTACCTCCCAGTTTGCCGAAGAGCATATAGATATTTTCTACATTCTTATCACGTGTAGACTCCACGATGCTACTTCCCGTAGATGTCCAATGGTTCTCTTTTGTAGATTTTACCTCAACCCCATAATATTTCTCCGCGATAATATCTGGAAAATATTGGGCGGAAACCAAGCGTATCTCCTCCGCACGGAAAGGAGTTCTACCGCAAAGTTCTTTCATCACGTTCACTACTACATTTTCCAGTTCCTTACTCTTACAATCGCAATACGTACCCGGAATAGCAGCTGCTTTTTCATTCAAGTATGATTCCAGCATAAACATAAAATCCGCAAAAGCCTCATCCGCTTTTTGAAGATTTCTATTACGCACAGTAATAATATTCTCCTCTTCCATATTATCTCTTTTTAAAATACAACGGCCATAAAGTCTGTATGCGATTCGCTATATGATACGCTAATACCGGAGGAACCGCATTACCGATTACTTTATAAGCGCCTGAGGCACTTAACTCAAAACGTGTACTGTTCTTTTTATGGGAGACAAACGTATAATCCGGCGGAAACGTCTGTATCAAAGCACATTCTCGAGGAGTTAAGCGACGTTCTTGTAAACCGGCGTCTAATTCTTCCGTAATAACGCCCCCATGCTCCCGGGATAAACGACGGTATTCTATATTTCCATGATGCTCGGAACGAATCGTCGGGCCAATATTATCCAGCGCGATCTCCTTTTGACCTTGACAATGAGCTCCCATATATTTCGCCTGTGAATAATACCGCTGGGATGGATCTTCTGTCCTATCCGGTTCCTCCAATCCTACAAATACATCCCGACAAACCACCGGTGGCAATAGTTTCTTATCTTCCACGGTGCAAGCATGTGTCGGACTCGGATAAGGATCGTAAGCTTTGGGTATCTTCTCCTCTTGAAGCGCTCTTAAAGCCTTAACCTTTAACGCAGACTTACGTATCCCGATAAAAATCACACGCTCTCTAGACTCCGGAACCCCATAATTGCCCGCATGTAAAACTTGAGGATCTAAAACAATATATCCATCCCCAGCCGCATGGGCGAAGTCTCTCTGAATAATACTTTTCACGTCTCCCAGATTCACTAGTCCCTTCACGTTCTCCGCGATAAATATCTTGGGTCTCGTAATATCGATCACCTGCTTCATCCAATAGTAAAGTTTACCCCTCGTCTCTTCCGAGGCCTCATCGTCCTCACGCAATTTCCCGGTATGATCCTTATTCGACTCAAACCCTAAACGTTTACCGGAGACACTGAAATCCTGGCAAGGAAAACCTCCCGTGACGACATCTATATTTTTAGGGAAGACTTTTTTCCCCGCTCGATGCTCTTTCACCAAGTCTACGATACTCTTTGTATTATAAACGTTTTTATCATATCCGAATCGATCCATATATTGAAGCCAAGCGGTTTGTGCCTCTTTCAATATATCATTCGCAAAGACCGTTCGAAAACGATTCTTCTGTAAACGAACCCAGTGTTCATCGATAACCTCTTGAACCCACGTATTTTGAGGAGATATAGACTTACGATGACATATAAAATCCCCCTCGAATCCTAAATCCATGCCCCCACATCCGGAGAACAGGGACAAGACCCGTAAGCTATCCAACGATTCAATATCCTTTCCACCTCTTTTCATTTCCGATCCTTGCTATATACTATTTTTTATCAAAAGAATCGCAAATCTACAAAAATCACGGGAAAAGCACTAGAATTTATTAGTCTTTGCTCAAAACAATCTTATGCAGGAAATTGTCCTCATAATAATCTACCATATAGATTATCGAATTATCTTCTGTCGCACATCCAGTGTATAGGCCTCTTCCTTTGGGTAACGAATAACGAGCTACCGGATTCCCATCCCAATCAAATTGCTCCAGATACAAGGGATTCGTTTCATCCGTATCTTTCTTTGATTCCCGGTAAACGGCATAGACATACTTGTCACTCGCGAAACAACTGTAATAATAGAGAGGATTATCCGGCGAAGAGGTAGTTTGTAAGGTTTTATCTCCAAATCGGCACATCTTCACATGGTTACCATCAAAGTCAAAGAAAACGATCCGGTCATGAAAGGTAAACGCAAATGCTTCTCGTTTTCTTGAAAAGCTATGCGCCAAATTTCCGATATAGAAAAACCAACCTGCTCCTTCAGCGAACAGGAAAGGTACGGTTCCCTTCACTATAGTATCATTCAAGCTTACCAATCCTATTCCCATTCCATCATTTGAACCTAGACTAACCTGCATCTTGCCATCTCCCATATATAAAGGCTTATCAGGGACTATCTTATTTTCAGGGATTTCAGCCAATTGATCATACTCCTCTAGTTTAAGGGTAGTGGACAAGCTAAAGATCCGATTATTACGTATGTTCCAGACGTAGCAAAGCTTATCGGTCTCTTCCGTGGGTATCATGCGTATATCATTGAACTCATCCGGTCCCTCGCCAAAAGGGGCTAATTGAGCAACCGTTTTATAATCGGGCAAAGAGAGTACATGCAAAAGATAGGCTCCCTCCCGCCACTCAAGGTGTTTAACGATGAGGTAGTTGCCTTTAGCCAATATATTCACTTCCCGAAGCTCGATCTCCAAGTCAATCGGTATCCGCTCAATAGAACGGATCTCCCCTTTCGGGAAATCAGATTTCTCTAGCTGAATGATATTCGACTTCGGTATTTCCGGATACTCCACTCCACCAAGTTGAACTAAATTAACAACTTGAGAATTATTTGATTTCTCATGTCCACATCCTGCCAATAGCAGAATAATTACGGCAATAGCACTAAAAAAGGCAACAATACGCATATCCCTAACTATTATAATATTCTACTTTCAATCCTATTCCCCCGGTTCAAGGCCCGTGACTTACCAAATTATTCCAGAGTCAATACCTAAAGCTTTCATTTTTTTTGGCATTAGCCTTATATTGAATAGTTTGTCAAAGATAGTTCTTAATCACGAAAGAGACAATATCGCAAACAAAAAATGCAAAAAGGCCTCAATAATTATTCAAAATTTATACATCATATACAAGCAAAAGCCATGCATAGAATTATCTCTCTACACATGGCTCTTTTTCACGTACTCTTTTCTTATAGGCAGTTATTCATCTTTGTTTTGGTTCTAAATAAAACATTATGTGTTTCTATATTTTATTATTCCATCATTTCAAAACAAAAGGAACATATACAGAGAGCATCAAATCCGAAAGATGTCCACGACGGCCATTAGCCGGTCCGTTATTGAAATGCTTCAAGGTATTGAAACAGCCATATTGATAAGAAAGGCCGAACTCACAATGCTTGCTTAAACGATATCCCACCTTCGCCATCACGGACAGATCAAACACGGCTTGTGGTTGTACATAAAGCGTAGGAGCGATACCGGCACCCAAATGGAATTTCTTGGCAAAACGCCAATTCCAACTAGCGGCTACGGAGATAGGCATGACAAATTCATCAATCGTCTCAGTACCACCTTTGAATATATGTGAACCACCTTCCATACCTTCGTAAGAAAGATAACGAGAAGACTTGACAGTTTCCATTTTTTGGAATCCCATCGTCATATCCAAGTCATAGAAGAATTTCTGTTCCGGAAGGAATCGGAAGCGATAACCGATCATACTATTCAATTTATAATCGTTCCGATAATCCAAATTCGATTTATCCCCCCAAGTAGTCTCC
Source organism: Parabacteroides sp. merdae-related_45_40 (assembly GCF_001915675.1). Lineage (NCBI taxonomy): Bacteria > Pseudomonadati > Bacteroidota > Bacteroidia > Bacteroidales > Tannerellaceae > Parabacteroides > Parabacteroides sp. merdae-related_45_40. Next base: position 78,052 of record NZ_MNQY01000115.1, read on the forward strand.
TTCCAACCGTCCTGCAAAGGGAATCCAACACCAGCACCTACTAATAACCCATGCTCTACTTGAGCGAAAGCTGAAGTTGTTATTAACAATAATAAAAATAAAACTTTTTTCATCGTATTAAATATTTATCCTTCTCTCAGTAGTATTGACGAATAACCCTTAAATGGAATGTCATCGGCTTGAATTTCCAAAGTTCCATTAAGTATCCAAAGAGGTGAATAGGCATTTTTACCACAAATACCTAAATCAATTGTATTTTTACCATAAGCTGCATATTTTAGTTTAAGTGGTTGATCATTACAACTCAAAAATTGCCCATTGTTAGGATTTGTAACACCAAAACCTACACCAGATCCTTTCACTCTATAATCTAAATACACATCTGCATGGTGTTTTTTCCACATCACCTTTTTTTTCTGACTAAGTATTTCACAACTTACTACCCGATATTCTTGATTAGATATCATCCGAGAACCTGTAAATTTAGGAATTGCTCTTGCTTTTACATAATCACCACCAGGTATTTGATATTTAATTTCAGCACAATTCATATCAGATTCAGTTGTGGCTCCATTACTACCATACAATGATATTCCTAATCCAAAATATTCCTCTAAAGATTCATATACAGCAGTATATACAACACTATCTCCAATTAAAAACAATCCTTGCCTATTTACAAAAGGACTATACGTGGAACCTTTTAATTTATAATGCGCAATAAAATCTGTAGAATCATAAGGTTCAAACATGAAAACATCATCATATTTTTGTTTGAATTCTTTAATTTGATGAGCAGGCCAAGGTTGGCTAAGATCTTTCTCATAATTGTCTACAATAAGCTCCTGTTCTTGATCTGCTTCTTGCATAAGTTGCCATTGACTTACGAAACCAGCTCCCGAGAAAATATTATTTATCTCTTCTTCTGACATATCATTCATCTCCCAAAGCATCGCATTAAATACGGAATCATTCTTGAACTGAATACATTTATCTCCCGCATAATCTACAATTTGGAAATCTGCTTCACCAACAAAAGCCTTCGTTTGTAATCCTGTCGTTTCAGCAACCTTAATCAACTCCGCATCATTACTACATGACATCATTAATAAAGTACATGCAGATGCTAAAAGCACTGTCTTTTTGTCCATACATCTAAAATTTAAATTATTTATAAATTAAAAAGACCTTCTGCGTAGTTTTCTGAATCTGATATATAAAGTCCATAAGATCCAGAAGTACATTCATCTAATGAGATAATACTAGAAGAAACATCTTGTGTATCCACTATCTCCTCATAAACGATATTTCCATTCGCATCCGCAACAGATACTCGTACCTCTCCTACATATTCCAAAAACTCCAAGGATAAAACTTTTGAGGTTTCATCTATGTCTGCTTTTATAGGTACATCCAAATTTACAGATCGCTGTTTTTTCTTAAGATGACCATGTAAAGGCACATGACCTGCAAAAGATGGAATACAAATTGAAAAAATAAACAACACTGCTAGTAGCCATTTTACATTTTTCATAATCTCTCTTTTTTGTTATGTTTCGGTTGCAAATCTAGAGATTATATATGATCTAAAGGGGTTAAATTATGTAATCCACATAGACAAAGAAAAAAACGTAAACACTTGACAATCAAATACTATAAAAACAAATACATAGACAAACAATCGTAGAGCCCCTTAAATGAAGGTTTATTACATACTAAATATTAACAAGAGATTCATACAATCCTTGTTTACCTTCCCAATTTAATTTCTTTCGTACTCGCAAACGTGTACGATCGACGGAAGTAGGAATAATATTTAAAAGGATAGATATAGCTGTTGAATCAAGTTTAAATAATGTAAGGAAACAAAGATGCATCTCCGATGGTGACAAGCCTGCATCCTTCAGTACCTTTATAACACTAGGGTAAACTTCCATCATCAAAACTTCAATATCAATCCACATTTTTTCGGAAACGGGTGCTTCAGAATGATTAGGCTGCACAGTTTGAGATATTTTCTTTATTTTTTTAGCTAAATTACTATTGAGAATTTTAGATTCTCTTAATTCGAATAATCGAGATCTCAAGCTATCTACCTCTTTCTTTACATTTTCATATTCCACTTGCATTTTCACCGAAGAATGCTGAGTATTTTGCAATTGGATTAGTTCATCACTCTTTCTCCGAAGTTCTGCATATAATTGATATATGCTTTGATTCAAAGTATTAATTTTTTCTTGTTGTTTTAAAAGTGAACGATTCTTTCTTCTTATCGTAGCTAAATAGACAATAATGAGTAAAGCACATAAAAATAACAATATCAATATAAAAGTATAATTCCTTTGCCCCTTTAATAGTAATCTTATATTTTCATTATGCAATTTCAAATGTTCATATTTTTGTTCTGTATCATATATATCGACAGATTTACTTATATTCATAAGGGAATCCTCTGCTGCTACATATTCTTCATAAAAAGACAAAGCTCTTTTATAATCATCTCTTTCTTTATTTATTTTATAATAATGATAAGCAATAGTAGCCGGTACAAAATCATTATCTATGGATACACTATTAGCCTTTTGAAGATAATTTTCCGCTTGTTCTAAATTTCCACGCTTTTGCTCAAGATCTGATAAGGTCAAATAATCCGAAGCAGTATCACTCGAATCCTCTTTTATGCTCTTCAATAAATATTTTTCAGCTAAATCATATTTTTCCAAAACATTAAATATATTACCTAGACCATTGTATACATAATTTCTAACCTCATCTACTCTCAAGGAATCTATTATCACTTCTGCTCGCTTCAATATAGTTAAAGCTAAATAATTAGAATCAACATCCATATAACTCCTTCCCTCATTCACAAACGAACGCACATAGCTTTTCATATTACCGGCCAATCGAAAATACCGTCCGCTCTCCTTATATTTTTTTGCAGCTAACACATAACGATCATCCAGTTCATACAAATCCCCCATATAACTACAAATATACCCGGCACGATTATAGTTCTTAATCGCCAACGCAACCTCCAGCGCATCGGAGTAAGCCCTCATTGCCTTCTCGTACTCCTTATCCTCCACATACGAACGCCCCAGATAAAGGCCGATCTCAGCCTCCTCTTCCCGCATCTTTTTCTTTTGATAGTATTTCAAGGCGATCTCAAGCTGGTTCGTATAAGGCATCTCGTCCTCTATTTTATCGGCGGCACGTGCGTATAACATACACCAACGGGCTATCAGACGGGGACTCATCTCTTCCGGGAGCGGAATGGAATCCAATGTAGTGATTACGCTATCCGGATAGGCATCAAACAGGCGTTCCGCCTGATTGATCAAACGGATTTCCTCAGATTCATTTTGGCATCCTACCACAAGGAAAGTCAAGGAAGTTAATAGTATATATATAAATGACTTCATCCTTTATTATAGATAAGCAAAATTAAATATTTTTAATTCATAAACAAACGATAGAACAACAAAATAACAAATACAAGAAGAAAAAACACACAATAAGTCCATGCAAAGGTATCAAGTTATATATACATGAATATCAGTGATATAAAAACATCATCATGTTTTCCGGAAAACACGTACATGTTTTTCCAAAAAGTCGTACGTGTTTTTCATAAATCACGTACGTGTTTTTCCCGGAAATCTTATAAGGAAAATAAGAACACATAAAAAATAGACAATAAGCCGGATCAGCAATAATTCATTGTACAACTTACAAATGCAACCAATCATAAATATCCAACTAGCTTATTGCTTATCTCAATTATTTTACAAACCTTTGCGACCATAATATTAAACTAAAATCTTTACTATGGAATTACAAACGATACAAAACAAGATTTATGAGATCAGAGGGCTAAAAGTCATGCTGGATTTTGATCTGGCGGAAATGTATGGAACGGAAACCGCCCAACTGAAACGTGCGGTCAGACGTAATATAGAACGCTTTGAAGGAGATGATTTCATGTTTGAGTTAACCAAGGAGGAACTTTCAAGATGCCAATTTGGTATCTTGAACAAAGGAAGAGGTAGTAATTTCAAATATAAGCCTTTTGCTTTCACGGAATTAGGGGTGGCTATGCTTAGTAGTGTGCTAAATTCTAAAACTGCCATAGAAATCAACAGAAACATTATGAGAGCCTTTGTCGCTATCCGGAATTATACCTTACAAACTATCACTAGTTCCATCGAAATTAAAGAACTACAAGAACGTATCAAATCTCTTGAAATGGCTAATGAGGAAACCCTTTGCGCTATCAATGATCTCAGTGAAGACACCCAAAAGTCCTTGGATGATATTTACATAGCTCTTTCCGAACTGGCTACAAAGAAAAAGAACAATGCTAAAAAGCCTAAAATTGGTTATATAAAATAAAGTAAACTAATAAGTTCTTATACTATGGAATTACAAGCGATACAAAACAAGATTTATGAGATCAGAGGGCAAAAAGTCATGCTGGATTTTGATCTGGCGGAAATGTATGGAACGGAAACCGCCCAATTGAAACGTGCGGTCAGACGAAACATAGAACGCTTTCCTGATGATTTTATGTTCACATTAACAATTCAAGAATTTAACAACTTGAAAAACAATATGGTATGCCAAATTGGCATCTCAAAGAAAGGAGGTAACCAATATGCTCCATTCGCTTTCACGGAGCAAGGTATAGCAATGCTTTCTTCTGTACTCAGATCCGATACAGCCATTAAAGTCAATATCTCTATCATGCGTGCTTTCGTCGGTATACGACAAATAATAAGTTCTTCCTCCCCTTTGCTTGAACTCCAACAAGAAGTAAAGGAACTCAAAGCGTATATCGAAGAAGCATTTGCCGATTACAACGACATCAACGAAGATACCCGTACGCAACTTGAGCTAATCAATCTGTCACTCGCTGAGTTACAAGCGAGAAGAACCAAGAATCAATCTCGCCCCCGGATTGGTTACGTGAAATAAACAGTTCATGTAAATAACTCATATAAAATAAATAAATTCACTAACTTTGTGGCCTTAAATAGAAAACGATACAAAAACGATAAACGATCATGGAGTACAATTTCAGAGAGATTGAGAAGAAGTGGCACGACTACTGGATTGCCGAAAAGGTTTATAAAGTCGAAAAGGACACGAATAAGCCTAAATACTATGTATTGGACATGTTCCCCTATCCTTCCGGTGCGGGATTACACGTTGGCCACCCGCTCGGTTATATAGCTTCTGATATTTATTCGCGTTTCAAACGTTTGCAAGGTTTTAACGTATTGCACCCGATGGGTTACGACGCTTACGGATTGCCTGCGGAGCAATACGCCATCCAGACCGGACAACATCCGGAGATCACGACAAAGAATAATATAGCCCGTTATCGGGAGCAATTGGAAAAGATCGGTTTCTGCTACGATTGGAGCCGTGAGATCCGTACCTGTGATCCCGAATATTACAAATGGACGCAATGGGCCTTCATCCGGATGTTCAACAGCTACTACTGCAACGACGAGAAGCAAGCCCGCCCGATCAGCGAGTTGATACAGGCTTTCGAGACCAGTGGAACGGAAGGTCTGAACGTAGCTTGCGGAGAGGAACTTAGTTTCACCGCCGAGGAATGGAAAGCCAAGAGCGATAAAGAAAAACAAGATATATTACTCAACTACCGGATCGCTTATCGTGGAGAGACCATGGTGAACTGGTGTGCCGCCTTGGGTACCGTATTAGCGAATGATGAGGTCGTGAACGGTGTCTCCGAGCGTGGAGGCTATCCGGTGGAACAAAAGATCATGCGCCAATGGTGCTTACGTGTATCCGCTTACGCGCAACGCCTGTTGGACGGATTGGATACGATCGACTGGACGGATTCCTTGAAAGAGACCCAAAAGAACTGGATCGGACGCAGCGAAGGTGCCGAGGTTCGCTTCAAGGTAAAAGACAGCGACAGGGAATTCACGATCTTTACGACCCGTGCCGATACGATGTTTGGTGTTACCTTCATGGTATTAGCTCCGGAAAGCGAATTGGTTCAACAATTAACTACGGCAGACCAAAAAGCGGAAGTAGACGCTTACCTAGATCGTACCAAGAAACGTACCGAGCGCGAGCGCATCGCCGACCGTCAGGTAACCGGTGTATTCAGTGGTTCCTATGCTATTAACCCGTTTACGGGCGAGGCGGTTCCCATCTGGATCAGCGACTATGTATTGGCCGGCTACGGTACGGGAGCGATCATGGCGGTTCCGGCGCACGATAGCCGCGACTACGCTTTCGCGAAGCATTTCGGACTGGAAATCCGCCCCTTGGTGGAAGGTTGCGACGTAAGCGAGGAAAGTTTCGATGCCAAGGAAGGTATCGTATGCAATTCTCCGAGAGCCGGCGTTACTCCTTATTGCGATCTTTCCTTGAACGGACTGACGATCAAGGAAGCGATAGCCGCTACCAAGAAATACGTAAAAGATCACGATCTGGGACGTGTGAAGATAAACTACCGCTTGCGCGACGCTATTTTCAGCCGCCAGCGTTATTGGGGCGAACCGTTCCCGGTATATTACGACGCCGATGGCATGCCTCAGATGTTGCCGGAAGAATGTCTGCCCCTGTTGCTGCCGGAAGTAGATAAATTCTTGCCTACCGAGACGGGCGAGCCTCCATTAGGACACGCCGTTAAATGGGCTTGGGACACGGTAAACCAAAAAGTCACCGAGGTATCGAAGATCGATAACCAGACGATCTTCCCGCTAGAGCTTTGTACGATGCCGGGCTTCGCCGGTTCTTCCGCTTATTATTTGCGCTATATGGACCCGCGTAATGATAAAGCCTTGGTAGCTAAAGACGTGGATGAATATTGGAGAAACGTGGATTTATATATCGGTGGTACGGAACACGCTACCGGCCACTTGATCTACAGCCGTTTCTGGAATAAGTTCTTGTTCGACTTGGGTATCGTTTGCGAGGAAGAGCCGTTCAAGAAATTGATCAACCAAGGTATGATCCAAGGACGCTCGAACTTCGTGTACCGCATCAACGGAACCAATAAATTCGTTTCCTTGAACTTGAAAGACCAATACGAGGTCACCCCTATCCATGTAGACGTAAATATCGTATCTAACGATCTGTTGGATATAGAGGCTTTCAAGAACTGGCGTCCGGAATACAACGACGCGGAGTTCGTATTGGAAGATGGTAAATATATCTGCGGATGGGCAGTCGAGAAGATGTCCAAATCCATGTTCAACGTAGTGAACCCGGATATGATCGTTGAGAAATATGGTGCCGATACCCTACGTTTGTACGAGATGTTTCTAGGCCCGCTGGAGCAATCCAAGCCTTGGGATACGAACGGTATCGACGGCGTACACCGTTTCTTAAAGAAGCTTTGGGGCTTGTTCTTCGGCAATACGGATACCCTGCAAGTTACCGATGCCGAGCCTACGGCCGACGAATTGAAATCCTTGCATAAGCTGATCAAGAAAGTAACGTTCGACATCGAGCATTTCTCATACAACACGTCCATTAGCGCTTTCATGATTTGCGTGAACGAGTTAACGAGCTTAAAATGCAGCAAGCGCGCCATCTTGGAGCCGCTGATCATCTTATTGGCTCCGTTCGCTCCCCACATCACGGAAGAGCTATGGCATCAATTAGGACATGATACGACCATCTGCGATGCCCAGTGGCCGGAACATAACGAAGAGTATCTGGTAGAAAAATCAGTTACCTACGTCATCTCATTCAATGGTAAAGCCCGTTTCAACCTCGAACTTCCGGCAGATATCTCCCGTGAAGACGCTGAGAAGGCGGCCTTGAGCCATGAGAACTCAGCGAAGTGGATGGAAGGCAAGGCCGTTAAGAAGGTTATTGTCGTTCCCGGCAAAATCGTTAATATCGTAGTGGGATGAACTTAAAACTCACAAAAATCTATTTTTCCGTACAGGATTATCTAATGATCCTGTTCGGAACTCTATTATACGGATTCGGATTCAACGCCTTTATCCTTTCCAACGAGATCGTGACAGGTGGGGTAAGTGGTATCTGCGCGTTGATCTTCTTTGCCTCCAATGGATTGATTCCGGTATCCGTATCTTATTTTGTCATCAACGTAGCCTTGTTGGTGGTAGCTTTAAAGATCCTTGGTCTAAAATTCTTGATAAAAACTATTTTCGGAGTTTTCTCACTCTCGGCTTCTCTCTCTCTCTTCGAGTGGCTGCTGAAAGGACAACCTATACTGCACGACCAGCCGTTTATGGCTATCATAATCGGAGCGTTTATGTGTGGTGCCGGATTAGGATTGGTATTCTCGGCGAACGGTAGTACCGGAGGTACGGATATTATCGGTGCGGTAATCAATAAATATAAGAATATATCGATCGGACGTATCCTTCTGTTTTGCGATTTCTTCATCATCAGTTCCTCTTTCTTCCTGTTCCATAACGTGGACAAGATCGTTTTCGGTTTCGTGGAGATGGTCATAAGCAATTACGTTCTCGACATGGTATTGAACGGTAACCGCCAATCCGTACAATTCCTCATCTTCTCCCAGAAGTACGACGAGATAGCGGATCGCATCATCCATGACTTAGGCCGTGGCTGCACGATACTGGACGGCGAGGGCGGTTATTCCCGCAAACCCGTCAAGGTAGTCGTACTACTCGCCAAGAAATCCGAATCCGTCTCCATCTTCCGGATCGTGAAACGGATAGACCACCAAGCGTTCATCTCCCAAAGCATTGTCCGAGGGGTATATGGTGAGGGGTTCGATCAGATAAAGACTTAAAAAAGAATATACAAACAATTTAAAGCATTTCCATACGTTATATATCTACCGTATAGAAATGCTTTCTTATTTAATAGATTACGAAATATGAAACTTGTATTCGCGACAAATAATCAACACAAACTGGACGAGGTCCGCAAGATAACCGCCGGATACGCGGAAATCATAAGTTTATCCGATATCGATTGCCATGACGATATCCCCGAGACGGCAGATACCTTAGAGGGAAATGCTTTGCTAAAAGCCCGCTATATCAAGGAGAAATTCGGATATGATTGTTTCGCTGACGACACGGGATTAGAAGTCGAGGTATTGAATAATGCTCCGGGAGTCTATTCGGCTCGTTACGCAGGAACAGAGCACGACTCGGAAGCTAATATGAACAAGCTGTTGTCCGAAATGAATCATAAAGAAAACAGAAAAGCACGTTTCCGCACGGTCATAGCTCTAATCCTTGACGGAAAAGAATATACCTTCGATGGTATCGTGAATGGCTCTATCACTACCGAAAAATGCGGAGATAGCGGATTTGGATACGATCCTATATTCATGCCTGATACCTATACACAAACTTTCGCCGAGATGGGTAACGATACAAAAAACCAGATCAGCCATCGTGCGAAAGCCGTCATGAAGTTAACATCATTTTTATCTGATTACAATTGTTAATATGAGACATATACTTACTATCATTCTATTTTCATTCTTTTCATTCACTGTATTAGCCGCGAATTTTAATACAACCGGATGGAAAACGTATCTTTCTTACAATAACACAAACAGCGTAGAGGAATCGAACGACCAAGTATTTGTGGTAGCGGAAGGATCTCTTTATACGTATGGAAAAGATGATAATAGTATTAAGCAATATTATAAAGGAAACGGATTAAATGATAATACGATTTCTTTGATCCGCTATAATAAACAAACAAAATCACTCCTTATTATCTATGATAATTCAAATATAGATATACTTGAGGGAGGAGTGGCGACAAATCTACCTTATCTGTCGACCAGTACGTCCATAAGAAACAAACAAATCAATTCAGTATTGGTACATGATGAATATGCCTATTTATCGACAGCATTTGGTATCGTCGTGGTCAATATGGCCAAAAAGGAAATAAAGGATACCTACAAGCTTTCCTTAAATATAACATCGTGTGCCATACAGAATGGCAATATATATGCCTCTACAACCAATAAGGCAGAAGTATCTTCGGGGATTATATACGCCTCATTAAAAGAGAACCTACTGGATAAGGCAAACTGGAAGCCCTATGGATTATCAAACCTTTCCGATAGTCATACGATCTTAGCTATCGCTTCATTCAAGAATACCTTGTTCTACTTGGTCAGTCAGCAAGGTATCTTCTATGAAAACAATGGAGAGCTTTCCCGAATAATAAATAGCTCAACCCTAAAATACATGAAAGTAATAGGCGAAAAATTAGCATGTATAGATAACTCAAGGGTTTTCATCGTATCCGATACGCAAAAGTTTGACCAAATAAACTTAAGTATCAATGATATCAGTACCTATCAAACAGACAAATATTGGATAGCGGAAGGAAGCAAAGGGCTACGTTCTATCCAACGGAAAGGCTCAAATAGTTTTGAGGCTCTTAATGAACCTATCATTTTAGACGGACCTTACAGCAATAGCGCATTCGATATTGTTTGTAAAAATGATAAAGTATATATGATCATAGGAGGTAAAGACCTCCTAAATGGTAAGCGCTTCGACAAAGGAGGTTATATTCTTACATACGATTATGATAAATGGTCTTTTATCGATCCTAAAGAAGCCCAAAAGAAACTCAATTTACCAAGAAATCCACGAGACTATACAAGTATAGCCGTAACGACCGACGATTCTAATGATGAGATCGTATACGCCTCTTCCATGGGTGATGGCGTTATCCAATATAAGAATGGAACTCCCGTCCAGTCATACAATGAAAAGAATGCCTTTAAAGAAACCGCGGGAGGCTATGGGTCCGGTTATTGTTATATAGATGGACTGGCCTTTGATAAAAATGGAAATTTGTGGATGACAAGCTCAGAAGTTAACCATGCGGTACTTGTTCTTGACAAAGCAGGAGCATGGCATCGTTTGGATATCGAGCAACTTAGAGGAGTTTATACAATAAACGATATACTTATAACCTCCACTAACGATAAATGGATTTATGTGCCTCGTAACACCCCTAAACTTGTAATGATACCGAATAGCGAGTCTTTAGAAGAAGTTTCCTCGTATGAGTTTACTACACTTATTGATACCGACGGAAAAGAATTGACTCCTAGTAATTATACATGCGTAGCCGAGGATAAGGATGGATATATCTGGGTTGGTACGAATCGGGGGGCCGTATATTTCACTAAACCTAGGATCTCTTCCGCTGAGGATAAAGCCGCTACACGTTGTACAAGGGTAAAATATACCAATGAGGAAACTGGCAATCTCGCTTATTTCTTAGATAACGTTGTCGTCACGACCCTAAAAGTAGACGCAGGTAATCGAAAATGGATTGGAACCAAAGGAAATGGCGTCTATGTTCTAGATAATGATAATGAGACAATCGTTTATCAATTTAATACGACCAATAGCCCGCTCCTTTCCGATAACATATACGATATAGAGATAAACGATAAGACCGGTGAGGTTTTTATCGGTACCGATAAAGGACTAAATTCCTATCAAGGAGAAGCTTCGGAGGGTAAATCTGATTACTCGGAGATCTACGCATATCCCAATCCGGTACGTCCCGAACATATGGATAAAGTAACGATTGTAGGATTAATGGATAATTCGAATGTAAAAATCACGGATTTAAACGGAAATATTATTTATCAAACTAAATCCTTGGGGGGGCAAGCTATCTGGAATTGCCGGAACGCAAACGGATCACGTGTAGCGACAGGCGTATATCTTGTACTAGCTTCCACGGAGGAAGCCTCAGAGAGCGTCGTAACAAAAATCATTGTAGTCAAATAGAACAATGAATCAATCAGAGAAAGTTTTACTCAACTCCAGATTAATAAATCAAGTAAAAGAAGCGAATAATTTTGATTTTATTCGCTTCTTTCTTGCGTATTCTGTCATGTTCAACCATTTCAGCACACTGACAGAGACAGATCCTTTTTGGTTTGTTAGCGGAGGATTTCGAGTGAAAGGTTTCTTTATTATTAGTGGATTTCTTGTTATGTTTAGCTTCTTACGTACGCCTAATACCCGGATTTTTTTCCGTAAACGTATTCAACGTATTATGCCCGCCTACAGCTTGACTATTTTATTATGTGCCTTAATCGGATTATTCCTTACCTCTTTATCCTGCTGGGAATACCTCACCTCTTCTAGCTTATATACCTATCTTATCTGTAATTTACTTACATTTAACTTTTTATCGCCGGATTTACCCGGCGTATTCGATACCAATCCTTTACAAGCGATGAATGGGTCTTTATGGACTATCAAGGTTGAATTCATGCTATATATCACCATACCCATTATCTATTGGTTACTGAAAAGATACAATAAATTGGTATGCCTACTTCTTATTTATATCTTATCTTTCATCTACTCGACAACGTGTAATTATTTAGATGATATGACACACAACCCTATTTATGAATTCATGAAAAGACAATTCCCCGGACAAATGATGTACTTTTGTTCTGGTATTATCATACTTGCCTATTTCCCTATTTTTCGAAAATATATGAGATATTTGTTCCCTGTCAGCCTATTTCTTTTATTGGGTAGAGAGTATCTGCTGCTGAGTATTTTCGAGCCTATCGCTCTAGCCTCTATCATTATCACGGTAGCTTATGGATTCAAGTGGTTACATGTATTCAACCGGATGGGAAATTTCTCGTATGGTATCTTCTTGATTCATTTCCCGATCATCCAAATATTCATTCATTACGGACTTGATCGGTATAGCTTTATATTGACATTGGCTCTTACCACTATCCTTAGCACCGGATTGGGTATGTTATCCTGGAAATACATAGAGAAACCTTGTTTATATCATCCTAAAAAGAAAAACCAGACGAACGCAATGATCGGATGATCTGATCTGTTATCTTCTCCGCTCCTTTCCGGTTCGGATGGATAGCATCATAAAAATCCGACGTATCCAATAGATCCATACAGTCGACGATAAGGATAGAATCAAACATTTGAGTAAACATTCGCAAAGCTCGTTGTTTCTCCGCTACTGTAAAAGCTGTTATATCCGGGTTATACGGCATGACAACCAGACAATAAATAATACCCCTATCCCTAAAATAAACGGAAGAACGCTCTATCAACCTTTTCCATTCAGGAGTAATCTGATATGCCTCGAATTTATTTTCTTCATTCTGTTCTTCTACTTTCCGTTTATAGACAGATTCATTTCTATCAGACATCGTAGAGTTTGGATAACGTAAATCAGAGGTTATAATTCCGGGGATAACATCATCATCCAACTTATTACGCAGATAAGTAGTCAAGCCGGAGAATAAACAATTTCGAGCCACATAATTATAGTATAAATTCGGTTCACTTAAAGTTTTTTCTAAAGCAGGAAGTAATTCACAGGTAAAACCATCCATTTTATATCCATACATATGTAGAGCTACCCGGTTGGGATCATCCAATTCGATCGGGCCACGTAATTGATCTAAATCCACACACTGTACAACTACTTGCACAGAAGATGGTAAATAGGAATAATACAAGGCACTCTCACTCAATCTCTGACCAGTAGAGGTAAGATTATATACACAGGGATTTCCTCGCAACTCTGCTTCTAACTTGTATCCGTTCACACCACTCATACCGCGGCTATTACCTAAAATAACAAGATCCGGACGCTCTTCCGGATTATTTAATGTACTCCATATAAGTCGTGTTCGTACGTAGTCGTTAGGCAATAATCGATAGAGATAGGGAGTGATCTGATTGAACAAAAACAACAAGATCCCCAGAAACAACAGGAATCTTATCATACTCTTTATTTGTTTATGCGTTGGTTTCATACTTGCTAGAATTGAAAATAAATAAAGCTAGAAGCGTTATTTCCGAAGAAATATATACAAAATAAAAGGATCGCATATAAAGTATATCGTATATATATACTTCGTATTTTCCTAATATCAAATCCAAACGGCTGTTTCCGATTCATCCACTCGATCACTAACATACAAGTAATGAAAATAAGCGATAATAAAGCAGAAACATTATTGGCCCCACTTACCTTAGGCACACGGAATAAAGAAGAGGAGAACAGATCATATATATAATCGAGTGCCATTGATATATTCTCAGCCCTAAATAGAATCCATCCGATCACCACGAAGCCAAATGTAACCAACATAGACACAACGTTTGATGGTATCAACCTTATCTTTACATATTTCTTTAGTATCAACAATGCTATACATAGCAAACCATGGTAAACACCCCAAGCCACAAATGTCCAGTTCGCTCCATGCCAAAGACCGCTCAAGAAAAATATGATCAAGATATTCCGAATATGTCTAAAGAAACCATTATGGCTACCTCCTAAGGGAATATATACATAATCTACAAACCAAGTATTCAACGAGATATGCCAACGTCTCCAAAACTCGGCTATATCTAAAGAAAAATAGGGATACCGGAAATTTTGCCTCAACTGTATCCCAAACAACTTGGCTGTATCTATAGCTATATCTGAATATCCGGAAAAATCTCCATAAATCTGGAATGAGAACAAAACGGCTCCCAATAGCAAAGTACTAGCCGGGTAATTTCCATAGTTCCCGAATATGTCATCTACGACCAAGGCACAATTATCGGCTATCAGGATTTTTTTGAAAAACCCCCACATCATTTGTCGTATCCCATCTACAGCGTCGTTATACTCGAAGCTGCGAGGTCTCTCAAATTGTATCAACAGGTTAGTAGCCCGTTCGATAGGGCCAGCCACCAACTGTGGGAAAAAACTAACAAACGCGAAAAAGGAAACGATATCTCTTGTCACCGGCAATTTACCTCTATACACGTCAATCGTATAACTTAAGGCTTGGAATGTATAAAAACTAATCCCGACCGGTAATAAGAGAGAAAGCGTAGAGATGTGCAATGAAATCCCTATATAAGAGAAAGCATCTACCAAACTATCCACAAAAAAGTCGTAATACTTGAAGAAAGAGAGTATCAGTAAGTTAAATATGACATTCGCAACCACGATACCTTTATCGAACCAGCGAGGTATCTTCCCGGCCCTCGCACGTACTTCCTCTATTCCTATCCCACTCAGCCAACTACAGAAAGAGGTAAGGGCTATCAATGCCAAGAACCGGTAATCCCACCACCCGTAAAAAAGATAACTAACTACGACTACAAATAAATTCTGTAGTCGTAGTCGCTTTCCGAAGACAAGCCAATACAATAAAAATACGATTGGCAAATAAATCAAATATTCAATCGAATTAAATAGCATAATAACCGCGAAGATATAATACTAATGCTTTATACCCTCAAACATCTCCGAGCGATCTTCTTTCGCTTGGGTGGATTTAGCCTTGAAACTATTAAATGTCCAACTCAACGTCAACGTGATTTGTGGATATTTGGGTTTGATACGTGTCAGGGAACGTAAATCTGCCGTTTGGATATCGCTGATATATTTGGCAGAACGGAAAATATCCCGGAAAGCTAAGGTAGCGGTTAGTTTTCGGTTACATAGTTGCTGACGGACGGCTACGTTCGCGTACCAATAAGCGTCCGTACGGCCCTGCGTCGTTACGGAAGGGCCTACAAAACTACCATCCAATTGGATACGTGTGTACTTCCCCAGATTAAACAGGTTATTCCATAGGATATCGTAATTGGTGCTAGAGGTCGTATTTCCACCGGCGGCCTGTTCGTTCTTCACCTTATAGTGATAAACGTTTCCATTGACCGTGGTATTCCACCAGCGCACCGGATGCAGGCTGACGCTTAGCTCGATACCCGTCGAGTAATCATGTCCTACGTTCGCCATCGAATCCAAGGTTACACCAGCTGAATAGGGAACACGCAACCGCTCGATCTTATCCTTCCGATACCGATGAAAGGCGGTGGCGGATACCGTGTTTTCCCCGAAACTCTTCCGGTAGTTCAATTCAAAGGAGTTGATGTACTCCGGACGTATATCCGGATTACCGATCTCGGCCGTATAAAAGTCGCGATACGTGATATAAGGCTCCATATAGAAAAGCTGCGGACGTGTGGTACGACGGGAATAGGAAGCCAACAAACGATGCTCATTCGGGAACGTATAGCCCAAATGCACCGATGGGAAAAACTCAAAACGATTCTTCGTACGATCCGCTCCCTCCACGGAACTTCGCAAGACCGTATGCGTATGCTCTCCCCGAACGCCGGCTTGCGCCTCTAAATTCTTCCACGTATGGGAAAGAATCGTATAGATAGAATTCACCCCTTCTTGAAAATAAAACGTGTTGTAGATATCGTCACGCCAAAAGAACGTTTGTCCCTTGGGGTCCCACCATTCCATATTGTAATCGCCGTCTTCCAGATAAGAATAATATTGGTAACCCGCCTCTAGCTTACCTCCTTTCCCGAAAGGCAAGGCGTAATCCAGATTGATACGCATCGTTTCCCGGTGCTCGGCCTCATAAGCACGGTGCCCCTGTTGGCGTTGCCCTTCCAAGGACATCAAGTCGTTAAAGAAATATTCCAAGGCATGGCCGCCATATTTGTAATAAGCACTACCGGAAAGCTCGTGTCCCTTATCGTTGAACTTATGCTGTACCGCCAGACTTCCCAAACCTATATTCTCATCATTATCATAATCATCTATGCTTCGATAATCTTCCGTCACCGGAGAGCCGCCCGCTACCGAACGGGTTTCCTTATAGTTCATCTCTCCCTTACGCTTATTTCCGCCATAGCCGCCCTCCAGATCCAACGCGATGGTTGTCTTGGGAAGATTCAGGCTCCAACCGCCTTTCAGCGTATAATGGTAACTGTCTCCCGTACGAGGCCCGACGGAATGCGAGGTAGTGGTCTGATCGCCCACCACCGTCATCTTCTCTTGATCGA
This sequence comes from Parabacteroides sp. merdae-related_45_40, assembly GCF_001915675.1. Lineage (NCBI taxonomy): Bacteria > Pseudomonadati > Bacteroidota > Bacteroidia > Bacteroidales > Tannerellaceae > Parabacteroides > Parabacteroides sp. merdae-related_45_40. The sequence goes on from NZ_MNQY01000115.1 coordinate 94,920, forward strand.
AATCACTCTTACGCATACGATCCGTCCACTGTCCGCCGATGTACCAACGGGAACGCTGATGTTGCTGTGCCAACAAGAAATCAACATGGCGGGAAAGCCACGTACTTCCCGAGAGATTCACCATCCCGCTCAATCCTCGCTGGGAATGCTTCTTCGTGATAATATTGATAATGCCCACGTCGCCTTCCGTATCATGCTTGGCGGAAGGTGTCGTGATAATCTCTATATTCTCTATATGCCCGGCCGGGACTTGCTCCAAAGCCTGTGTACCCGAGAAGACACTCGGCTTACCATCTATGTAAACCAAAAAGCCGCTGCTTCCACGAAAAGTAACATCGCCTTCCGCATCTACCCGTATGGAAGGCGTATTCTCTAATATATCCACGGCGGAACCGCCTCCTCCCATCATATTGGAAGAGGCCTCGACCACTTTCTTATCCAACTTATAAACCAATTGGCGTTTCTCGGCCACTACCTCCACTTCGGCGATACCTACCTCCAAGGGACTCATCATCAACTTACCTAAATCCACCGGAGACGAGGCATCCAAGATGATATCATTCTTTGTAAACACATCATATCCCATCAGACGGACCATGACCACATAATTACCCGGAGCCACCTTAGTAAACGAGAAACGTCCTTGATCGTCCGGAAAAGTCTGTTGCAAAGGTTTTTCACTTCCCATCGCAAACAGAAAGATATCCGCATAATTAATCACTTGATTCGAAGAGGCATCTATTAACTGCCCCTTAATACGGGAATCCGGAGAAGAAGCCCACGAGAGCGCACAAATCACCCATAATAAGGCCAACATTAGTCCTATCTTTTTCATGATATTGAGAATTACAATTAGATTTCTACGCAAAAGTAACTAAATTCAGAATGTTACGGTAATTAATAGCGATCATTCTTGATATATTCTTTCCCGGGATCGTCCGAGTTCGAGTAGCGAAGCAAATGGTTTCTTCCTAGGGAAACAAAAGTTTCTATATGGGAAAACAGAAGTTTCTTCAGTACAAAACTTTAGTTTTCTTCTATGAAAACAAATGTTTTCCATGTGTAAAACTTTTGTTTTATACCATAAAAAACCACAAATACTTATATATTAATATTTTATCTATATAAAGAAAGGAAGAAAAACGGACTGATTATATACGTAGAGTGTAGAAAATTCCTTTGACGGCATGGCAAAGACACTTACTAAAAGCGGGAAATGATGGTAGATAAAGACTTACTATTGTAGATGTTTTCCTATCTACAACAATAGGATAAATATTTTAAAATCAAATGATTATAAGGATAGTTGTAGATATTGTACATAATTTTGATTATTTACATATAATAGACCGGGCTTAGCTTTTATATCACTCAAGTCCGGCCTATCGGTTGAGACCTATCCCGCATTTGTTTGGATCAGAGTCCCAGCTTCTCAGAGATCTCCAACATCTTCTTGATCGGTTTGATGGCCTTCTTCTGTACCTCCTCGTCCACGAATATCTCCGGCATCTCGAACTTCAAGCAATTATATAGCTTCTCCATCGTGTTCAAGCGCATGAAATTACATTCGTTGCAAGCGCAAGTACTGTCGTTCGGAGGAGCCGGGATGAATTCCTTATCCGGACTCCGCTTGCGCATCTCGTGAATAACGCCACTTTCCGTCGCTACAATGAATTGTTTTGCGTCGGACTTAATGGTATGCTTCAGCAAAGCCGCGGTCGATCCTACGAAGTCTGAGACCTGTATAACCGGCTGCTTGCATTCCGGATGGGTGATCACTTCCGCATTCGGGTACTGTTTCTTCAAAGATAAGATCTTCTCCAATGAGAATTGCTCATGCACGTGGCAAGCGCCATCCCAAAGCAACATATTACGTCCCGTGATGCTATTGATATAATTACCTAAGTTACGATCCGGACCGAAAATCATCGGTGTACCTTCCGGGAAGCTCTCCACGATCTGGCGGGCGTTCGTGGAAGTAACCACCACATCCGTGACCGCTTTCACGGCGGCGGTCGTATTCACGTAAGAGATTACCGTATGACCGGGATGTTGCTTGACGAACTCGGCGAACTCCGTAGCCGGACAACTATCCGCCAAGGAGCAACCGGCATTCAAGTCCGGTACCAGCACTTTCTTATCCGGGCAGAGGATCTTCGCCGTCTCTCCCATAAAGTGAACCCCACAAAGCACGATGATATCCGCCTTCGTCTTAGCCGCCCATTGTGCCAAGGCCAGACTGTCTCCCACATAGTCCGCTATATCTTGTATATCGCCTGTTTGATAGTAATGCGCCAAAATAATCGCATTCTTCTCTTTACGTAACTTGTCGATCGCTTCCTTAAGGTCTAAATCCTTAGGAACGGGCGCATCCATGTACCCGATTGATTGGTTTGTCAACATAGCCTTATATATTAATGATTCCTGTTTCTACTGCTCCCAATAGGCTTTTCACTATATATAAACAATATTATCCACAGAAAGTATTACTGATAATCTTCATCTTATCTAGTTTATCAACCTATTGTTCACAAAGCACAAAGGTATAAACTTTCTTCATTTATAGAAATAACAAGAAAGATTCTTATCTTTGCCACCGATGGATGAGTTGCCCTCAACCCTCAAGAGTTATCCACAATCATTATATTATATTCTTATTAATCTTTAATTTTAAAAATAAATATGATGAATATGATAGGCTGTTGAAATGGTTAATACATTTTTGTTACAATCTTTGGTTATTGACTTATTAAAGTCTGTGAACGGTTTATCAAAAGGATACCAACAGCATGGATGTCTATCTATAGATTGTAGTTCTTATAGTTATAGACTTTATGAATATTTAGCTGTTTATTGTTGATAACCTTGATTGTGAAAAAATAGATCCTCCAGCAAGGCTGTCAATAGGTGTATAAGGGCTGTTGATAGCGCGTAATAAATAAGTGGCTTATTCATTTGCTAATTTGAGAAAGGGGGGTGTATGGACAAGTATTTGAATAAAGCAAGAAATATTTTTCATTTTATGTCCACTACTTATTAATAGCTTTTCAACGGCATATCCACGGATATTCGCTACTTTCGCGGTCAAAGATATTTGTTATGCGAAAATTAAAAGTAACCGAATTGAACCGCCTGACTCCCGAGGCTTTTAAGGAAAGTAAGAAGATACCTTTAATCGTTGTTTTAGACCATATTAGAAGTCTTAATAACGTGGGTTCCGTGTTTCGTACCTCCGATGCTTTCCGGGTAGAGGCTATTTATCTTTGTGGTATTACGGCTTGCCCTCCGAACGCGGAGATCCATAAGACCGCCTTAGGAGCGGAAGAAACCGTAGATTGGGAATATTTCAAGGATACCCCGGAGGCTGTTGATAAACTGCGCCAAGAGGGGTATACGGTATGTGCCGTAGAGCAAGCGGAAGGTAGTGTCATGTTAGATAACTTGCAGTTAGACAAGACAAAGAAATACGCTATCGTCATGGGTAACGAAGTAAAAGGCGTTCAACAAAATGTGGTTGATAACTGTGATATATGTATTGAAATACCTCAATACGGTACAAAGCATTCCTTGAACGTATCGGTTACTACCGGTATCGTGATCTGGGATTTCTTCAAGCAACTATCAGATTAAACCATTCTCAACCAATACGACGACCCGTTCGGTCATGGCATCTTTACCTTTCGGGTCGTATTCCGATTTCAGACTGGCTCCGAACATGCCTGCGAAGAAATTCCAAAAGCCCGCACGGAAACTTCCCAGATAGGCTTTCAGTAAATTGTAACTGGATTGATTACATTCCCTATCGATCAGTTTGATAAGTAGCTTGCCTTGCGAGAAGGATAATTTTTTTAGTTCCGGTTTATATTGGGCGAACAACTCTTTCTCCATCCGTTTCAAGTGGGCTTGGCGGGCCTTGTCATTCGGTAAGGTTTCCATGTATTCGTAGGTCTCTATCAACGTATCATACACCATCTTGGCATAGGGCAAAGTACGCTTTACGTCTCGTACCAACTTATTGTACTTGGCTTGTTCACGCTTATTCTTAAACTTAACTTGAGGATATATAAAAACTTCCCGAAGGTTGACGACAGCCATTGTATCACCTTCATACAGTTGAGCTTTCTGATAACCTTCCGGAACAATATTTGTCTTTACCGCCTGCGCCATCCCTTTAAAGCTACAGAGAACAAGTAGAGCCAAAACACAATATATCCCTTTTCGTATCATATACCGCGAAAATATAAATACTGCGTGACTCTCAGCATCATTTATCTGTTAATAACTTGCTAAATGAATATAAAACATTACATTTGCGCAATTGACAACAACTTAAGAATATATTAACTATGAAGAAAGAAGAAATTACCGCCCTATTCGGAAAATTCGAATCCATTTCATGTGAGGTAGAAGGCATAGAATGCTGGAGTGCCAGAGAGTTGCAACCCCTATTAGGATATGCCAAATGGGATAACTTTATCAATAATGTAGTGGTGAAAGCCAAAGAAGCGTGCCGGAATGCGGGAGAAGATGTACAAAACCATTTTCCCGACGTCGGGAAAATGGTTTCAATAGGTTATGGTGTTGAAAAACAAATAGATGACATCTTATTAACACGCTACGCATGCTATTTAATCGCACAAAATGGTGATAGCCGTAAACCACAAGTCGCTTTCGCACAGACTTATTTTGCGGTACAAACCCGTAAGGCCGAGGTGATTGAACAACGTCTATTGGATTGTGAACGCTTAAAGGCCAGGGAAAAATTGAGTCAGACTGAAAAACAATTATCTGGAATCTTATACGAAAGAGGTATTGATAATAAAGGATTCGCGATTATTCGTTCTAAGGGAGATCAAGCTTTATTCAATTTAAGTACACAGATGTTGAAAAAGAGAATGAACGTCCCCACGAATAGACCTATCGCTGATTTTTTACCGACTATAAGTATAAAAGCTAAAGACCTAGCGACTGAAATGACAAATGTAAATGTGCAAGCGAAGGATCTATATGGACAATCTCCTATTGAAAAAGAACATATTGATAACAATACTGCTGTACGTGATATGTTATTGCAAAGGGGGATTAAGCCTGAACAACTTTCTCCTAATGAGGATATTAAAAAGGTACAGCGTAGGATAAATAAGGATAATAAGAAAAACTTGAAGAATAAATAGAAACCATACAAAATCTTAACTATGAAATATCTATTGCTATCCCTGTTTGCGGGGGTATTTTCATTGTATGTACATGGTGTTGATAACTTACGTTTACCGGATGTTCGTAGCGTGGGAATGGGAGGGAATGTGGCGACGCAATCTATTTTATTCAATCCGGCCCTTATTGTCGATAAAGATAAAAAATCCATTCATTTAGAATACTTTACTCGGTACATGTTGAAAGAACTGGGTACGATGTCCGGTAGTTTTTATTATCCGAATCAACTATTATCCGTAGGTGTTGATATCTCTGTTTTCGGGTTTGATAAATACAGGGAGATGATGGTTCGTGTGCTGGGAGGAAAACGCTTGGGGGATCAATGGGCGTTAGGGCTTGGAGTTCACTATAGTTTCTTGCAAACTGATCTATTAGAAAATACAAGATCCAGACTGTCAACAGATCTTGGAATCACTTTCTCTCCTATTGATAAGTTGTTAATAGGAATGTTAATAATGAATTTACCATCTGTTTCTATAGGAGATAAAGATATTGAAATAGAAGATTTTAATTATTACTTAATTCAAATAAGTTTTCAATGGGAGATTATAAACAGTCTGTTAATTACAGGAAGTGCAGGAACGGAAAATGAAAACCTAGTTGTTGGAAACTTAGGTCTTGAATACACCGCTTTCGATTCTTTTTTTATTCGTGCCGGAATACAGACCGCTCCTCTCCTGCCCTCTTTAGGAATTGGTTATAACTTTTCTTGCTTTACGATAGATGTAGCCTCTATTTACCATCCGATTTTAGGGATGAGTACCGGTCTTGGTTTATCATTCTCTTTTTAAATGATACTTAGCTATGAAACGATTGTTTATAATCTTGTCGATAATCCTGTTGATAAATAGTTATTACGCTAATTCTCAAATAGAATATACTGTTGATAAGTGGATAGAGTATGTAGAGGAACTAGCCTTGGAAACCGAGGATACGGAGCGTATCGAAAGTTTGTATGCCGATTTATCTTATTTAATTGAGCATCCTTTTGATTTGAATGCCGTGACGGAAGAACAACTGAAGCGATTACCTTTTCTATCCGATCGCCAAATTGAGCAGCTCCTCTCCTATCGGAAACGATACGGAAATATGGTTAGCATCTATGAGTTGAAGAATATAGAGGATATCGATTTTCAGACGATATCTCTTCTCCTTCCATTTGTTTATATAGGTGATAATCTTGTTGAAAAACGGTTGCTTACGGTTAAGAACCTGTTGAAATATGGTCGTAATGAATTACAAATCAGGTATGATCAATGTTTTCAACAGAAAAAGGGATATGGTGAACAAACGGACAGCATACTTTTGTTATATCCGAATCGTAAATATAGAGGAGAACCCTTCTATCACTCCTTACGTTATTCCTATACTTTCGAGGATCGTTTACAAGCAGGCTTCGTAGCCGAGAAAGATGCGGGCGAACCTTTTTGGAACGCATATCATAAAGGATATGACTTTTATTCCGCACATCTATTCCTAAAAGATATCAACTGGTTAAAAAGCTTGGCTATAGGGGATTACAAGATGTCTTTCGGACAAGGTCTGGTGATTAGCAATGACTTTTCTCCTAGTCGTACGGCAGTAGTCGCTCAAGCAGAGCGAAGGACAAACGGCTTCCGTAGGCACTTTTCTACCAATGAACAGGATTTCTTTCGAGGGGTGGCCGGTACGATCACGATTAAAAACTTGGATATAAGTGTTTTCTATTCGTACCGAAAAATGGATGCGGCCGTAGATAGCTTGACATTCACCTCATTAAAAACAGATGGACTTCATCGTTTGCAACGGGATTGGGAAAAGAGGAAAACGATAACGATGCAGGTATATGGAGGAAATATCCGCTATGCTAAGCCTCATTTTCATGTAGGTTTAACGGCTCTCTCCTATTCATTCGGTAAGTTTAAGATGGATCCTGATCCAAAACCTTATAATCTATTCTATTTCAAAGGTTCCAACAATTTCAACATGGGTGTTGACTATATGTTGAAAACGAACCGTATCAAGTTTTATGGCGAGATTGCCCTTTCGAAAAACGGAGCTGTTTCGACCTTGAATGCCTTGCAATTAACGCCTGCCTCCTACATATCTTTCTTGGTATTATACCGCTATTACGATCGCCGTTATCAAGCTTTGTTTGGGAACGCTTTCTCGCAAGGCTCTACGGTTCAGAACGAGCAAGGGGTTTATATGGGATTTCAGTTGACTCCGATCGCCCGCTGGAAATTATCCGTTTATGCGGACTTATTCCGTTTCCCTTGGTTGAAATACGGGATAGACGCTCCTTCCGGAGGACAGGAATATATGGCTCAGATAGATTATACCCCTAGTAGAAACTATTCAGCTTATCTTCGTTATAAATATCGACAAAAAGAAAAGAATGGAACTTTTGAAAATGATAATTTATTGAAAATCAATACTTGTAAACAACATCGTATTCGTTTTCAACAGGTTTATAACTTTTCTTCTCCTTTTATTTTTAAGACTTCCTTAGATGGTATTCTATTCGATGATCCTATAAAGAAACTTAATAAAGGAATTATGATCTCCCAAAGTATAGGCTGGAAGCCCACTACCCTACCTCTTCAAATAGATGGTTATCTAGCGTGGTTTTATACGGATGATTACAATAGCCGGGTCAGTTCGTATGAGAAGAATATATTATATGCCTTTAATATGCCCTTTTTTTATGGGGATGGGATGCGGTTTGCCCTTACCTTTCGTCTGGATATTTGGAAACGTTTATCCTTGTCTGCGAAACTGGCTCACACCCATTATTGGGACAGGGATTTGATAGGTACTGATACGGAGGAGATAAGCGGTTCTGATAAAACAGATCTTTATGCTTTGCTTCGCTGGAAATTTTAGAGTAGATTTGCGTGGGTAAAAACAAACAGCGCTATGTCTACAATTCTTTTTGATAAAATAGTATTTGGCCCGATACATAGTCGGCGTCTAGGTGTCTCTTTAGGGATGAATTTACTTCCTACAGACGGGAAATTATGCTCTTTTAATTGCATTTATTGCGAATGTGGATTGAATGAGAATCATAGGACCCATAGTAAACTGCCTACTCGTACGGAAGTGAGGGAAGCCTTAGAGCAAAAACTAAGTTCCATGAAAGCGGAAGGGATCGTTCCGGATGTAATTACATTCGCCGGAAACGGAGAGCCTACGATACACCCGGAATTCGGTAGAATCATTGATGATACGGTCGCTATCCGGGATCGATTTTTCCCTGATGCTAAAATCGCCGTGCTTTCTAATTCTACGATGCTCCAGAAAGAGGAGGTCTTTCAAGCCTTGAATAAAATAGAGGATAACATATTGAAACTGGATTCTGTATTAGACAGTCGGATTCGGCAGATAGACGTACCTAATTCTCCGGCGTTTAATTTCGAGTCTTTATTAAAGCAATTATGTCGTTTTAACGGAAACTTGATTATACAGACCATGTTCTTGAAGGGGGAAGTAAATGGGAAATCGGTTAATAATATGACAGAAGAGGAGATAGCGGGCTGGATCTCCGCCTTAAAACAAATCCGTCCGAAACAAGTCATGATTTATACGATAGATAGGGAGACCCCGGTTAAAGCTTTGAAAAAAGCTACTAAAGAAGAATTAGATGCGATTGCGGAACGGGCCCGGAAGGAGGGTTTTGACGTGACGGTATCTTATTAAACTAACTAATTTAGAGAAACACAATAAGTAGTATGAGAACATTCAGTAAAAAGAAAAAATTGCCTCGACTCTTGACGCTTTGTGGAGCGGTAGCGGTCTCAGCATTGCTAGGAGGATGTGGGCAGAGCGGTGTTCCGGCGGAATCTTTCGATCGGTCGGATTATTATACCAGAGGTATCGGTTCGTATCCGGGAGATCCGGGGGAGGATTTTTCTCCTTCATTACGTCCGGATTATTCCACGTATCGTAACATAGCTCTTTTGCGTAGCGCTTACAACTCATCCAGTTATGATTACAATCTAACGGCCCAACTGGTGACGGATGGTGTTATTAGCGATAAACAACCTCAGTATCTCGATCTCTCCACGCAAAATGGGGATATAGCTCGTCGTGAGCGTGAGTGGATGATCGATCAAGGTCCTTATTCTCGTAATGCGGTTACGGGAGAGGATGCCTATTTCTTGTTCACGCTGAATAACTGGAAAGAGAAAGCCGACAAGGTACAATTCCGCGGCAGCGTGGCTTATGACGAGAATAAGATTAAGGATGGATATGAGATTGTTTGCGAGGGATCGAATGATGGAAATACTTGGACGGAATTGGCTGCCTTAAAGGGTAAAGGTATGCCGGGTAAGGCCAGCAAGTATAAGGCCCATTCAGACCCGAACAAGAATAGCTGGGATCCGGGTACGTTGCCCACCCGTATGTTGAATGAGACTTTGACATTCGATCAACCGGGTGAATATGCTTATTATCGGATGCGATTGAAAATGGAAGGTGCCGCTTATTGGGCATTCTTCGAGATGAATTTCTATAACCAAGATAAGTTGATAGATTTGCTTCCTTCCAAATTCTTTAATAGCGCTTGGATGAGTGCCACGACAGGAGAGGAGTGGGTCTATGTGGACTTGGGTAGCCAATCCGAATTCGACAAAGTAAAATTACATTGGATCAATAAAGCGATCAAGGGTAAGATTCAAGTTTCCGACGACGCTAAACAATGGGTTGACATAGCGAATCTTCCGGGTGGAGATGCTAATCTGGATGAGATCAAGCTAAAAGGAAAAGGCCGCTACGTACGGGTATGGATGGAGCAACCGGCTAATGACGGACGCTATATCTTAAGCGAGATAGAGGTGATGGGTAAAGGTGGCTTGCTTGCCCAACCGGCTGCTGCTCCGGCTGCTACAAAAGATGAGATCCGTTTGTCGGGCGGAAACTGGAAAGTACAACGAGCTTCCGAGGTAACCGCTTCCGGTGAGGAAATATCGAAACCTTCTTTCTCTCCGGAAAATTGGATCGTGGCGACTGTGCCGGGAACGGTATTGAGTAGTTATAAGAATATCGGAGCTATCCCGAATCCGAATTACGCGGATAACCTGATGCAGATATCCGAGTCATTCTTCAACTCTAATTTCTGGTATAGGGATGAGTTTGAGGTACCCGAAGGATTAAAGCAAGATCGTTTGTTCTTGAATTTCGATGGTATCAACTGGAAAGCGAATGTATATTTAAACGGTAACAAGATCGGCCGTATCGAGGGAGCGTTTATCCGAGGTGTATTTGACGTTACAGACAGGGTCGTACCGGGTAAGAACGTTGTCGCGGTGGAGATCATCAAGAATGAGCATATCGGCGCTATCAAGGAGAAATGTGAGAAGAATACGGATTTCAACGGTGGTATCTTAGGCGCTGATAACCCAACCTTCCACGCTTCGATCGGTTGGGATTGGATCTCGACGATCCGTGGTCGTAATATAGGTATTTGGGATGATGTGTACTTGACTTCTACAGGCAAGGTAACGATTCAAGACCCGTTCGTACAGGTTGTATTACCGTTGCCGGATACGACTTCCGCTACCTTGACTCCGGAAGTGATCGTGAAGAACCATGATGCCGCTCCAGTAAAGGGTGTATTGACAGGAAAGATCGGCGATATCACTTTCGAGCAACCGGTAGAATTGGCCGCAAACGAGGAGAAGACGGTTACTTTCGATCCAAATAGCTTCAGCCAATTGAAGGTTCAGAACCCACGTCTGTGGTGGCCTAAAGGGTACGGATCTCCTTATTTATACGACGCTAATTTCACCTTTAAGGTAGGCGATAAGGTATCCGACTCTGAGGATTTCAAGGTAGGTATCCGACAAATGACCTTCAACGAGAATAATAGCATCTTGAGTCTCTTTATCAACGGGCGTCGTTTTATCGGCCGTGGCGGTAACTGGGGATTCGGTGAGTCTAACCTGAATTACCGGGGTCGTGAGTACGACATCGCCGTGGCTTACCATGCCGATATGAACTTTACGATGATGCGTAACTGGGTAGGACAAATCGGCGACAAGGAATTGTATGAGGCTTGCGATCGTCATGGTATCATGATCTGGCAAGATTTCTGGTTGGCGAATCCTTCCGACGGACCCGATCCTTATGATCCGGAGATGTTTATCGCCAACGCAGAGGATTATGTGAAACGTTTCCGTAACCATGCCTCTATCGGTATTTATTGCGGGCGCAACGAGGGCTTCCCGCCGGAGCAGATCGACAAGGCTTTACGCCGTATCGTGAAAGAGGATCATCCGGGCTTACATTATATCTCCAGCTCGGCGGATGAGGTGGTAAGTGGCCATGGCCCGTACCGTGCGCTTCCTGTTAAAGAATACTTTAGCTTGAAGAATGGTAGTGATAAGTTCCATAGTGAGCGGGGTATGCCCAACGTGATGAATTACGAGAGCTTGGTTCGTACTTTCTCTCCGGAAGCGCTTTGGCCGCAAAACGCTCAATGGGGGCAACATGATTATACGATGGAAGGCGCCCAGTCTTGCGCTTCTTTCAACGCTATCATCGAAAAGGGCTTCGGTAAGCCGAACAACGCCAAGGAATTCGCCGATCTGGCTCAGTGGGTAAACTATGATGGTTACCGGGGTATGTTCGAATCGAGAAGCTTGAACCGTAAGGGATTATTGCTGTGGATGACGCATCCGGCATGGCCTTCTATGGTATGGCAGACTTACGATTATTATTTCGAGCCTACCGCCGCTTACTTTGGTTGCAAGAAGGCCTCCGAGCCTCTGCACATTCAATGGAATCCGGTTACGGACGAGATCGAGGTAGTGAACTATAGCGCCGGCGTACGTAATGGTTTGACGGCAAAGGCTCAAATCATCAATATGGACGGTTCTATTTCATGGGAAAACGAGGTTTCCGTGGATAGTAAGGAAGATACGACCAACAAATGTATGAAACTGGATTTCCCAGCTAGCGTATCCAGCGCTCATTTCGTCAAGTTGACGTTGACAGAGAATGGCAAGATCGTATCGGATAACTTCTATCTGCGTGGCGTAGAGGAAGGCAACTACCAAGCTTTGCGTGAGATGCCAAAGGTTACTTTACGATCCAACGTGGCAACCAATAAGGGTAATGACGGTACTTGGACCGCCACCGCTATCTTGGAGAACACTTCATCCACACCGGCTCTGATGATCCGTGTGAATGTAGTGGGCGAGAAGGATGGCGAGCAATTCCTCCCCGTTTTCTATAGCGATAACTATTTCTCATTGCTCCCGGGCGAGAAGAAAGAGATCAACATCCATTGGAAAGATGTAGATACGAGAGGCGAGACCCCGAAGGTGGTTATCTCCGGTTATAACGTAGAGTAATAGATAGATTAATCCTCTAGGTCAAAAGATTTTGATCTAGGGGATTTTTTATATCCAAATGCATACCTTTGTGAAAATTTTATCTTTAACTACATGTGAGAATTGAATATGAATTTGAAGGAATATCTTAATAAACCTATGTACGCTATAGATAGACCATGGGTGATCGTTCTGTTAAACTCGATGGTAGTGGCGTTAATACTCGCTATTTTCGAGCCTTTTCACTATCGGCTAAATAGCGTGATACAGTTTTGGGTATTATGGTGTTTCGTAGGCTTGACATTTATATTCTCTGTTGTCGCTTTTGTCTTGTTTCCTAAATTATTCAAACGTTTTTATGATCCTGAACGATGGACTATTGGTAAAAACTTACTACATTGTTCCTGCTTTTTGTTATTTTTGGGACTCGCTTGTTTCATTTATGACTATTACTTCTTGATGCGAATGGACTTTTGGAGTGATTTAGATACGACTATTTTTTATAAAATGTTGCTTATAGATGTGTCAGCGGCGATCACGATTGTTATTATTCCCCTTATTTTCGGATTTTTCATTATAGAGAATAATGCTTTGAAACGTAATTTGCAAGAAGCGAAAAGGATGAATAAACTATTATCCGAACGAAATATACAAGAAGAGAAAGGGGGTGATGCCATAACCCTGTCCGGCGATACAAAAGAATCGATTTGCGTACTTCCGGATAATATTATGTATATGGAATCTTCTGGTAATTATGTAGATGTCTGTTATAGAGAGGAAGGGAATATGAAGCATAAACTTCTCCGTTCCACGATCAAGCAAATGGATGAGATGATGGAGAAATATGGTTGTTTTGTCCGTTGTCACCGGGCTTATATCGTAAACGTGAATAAAATCATGAACATAAACGGTAATGCGCAAGGCTACCGTTTGAATTTGGAGGATACACAACAAGAGATTCCTGTCTCACGTACCTATCTAAAAGACTTTAAGAGTTTTCTTAATAAGGAAAACTAGGTTGTATTTTATCCCTAAAACTTGTGATAAGGCACAGATTTCCATGTTTTATCACCAAATCTTGACATCTATCCCTATTGTTTGACTGGCTTTTTTACCCACTTTATATTTGCTGAAAAATCAATTGCAAAAATAATCAGCGATATGGAAAAGTCAGTAGTAAAAAAGATTCTTATTAATGTTATGTTGTTATTATTTGTGGCTGTCAATGGATCGGCGCAATTTATCACCGGCTCAATTACGGATCGTCAGGGTTTACCCGTGGAATTTGCTAATATAGTATTGTTATCTGTTCCGGATTCTTCTTTCCTTCAAGGTACGGTTAGTGATGAGAGTGGTAGTTTTCGCATTCAAACAGGAGATTCTATATCTATACGAACTTATGTGATCAAAGTATCTTCGATCGGTTATCAAACCATCTACCGAGATACACGAGCCGGTAATATGGAAAATATCGTTTTGTCGGATGAGGCGATCTTGTTGGATGAGGCCGTTGTCATAGGGAAACGACCGGATTTCCAGATCAAAGACGGTACCTTGACAACCCGCATAGAAAACAGCCTGCTAAGCAAATCCGGGACAGCGAACGACGTATTGAAGTATATTCCCGGCATACAAGGCAAAGAGGGGGAGTTTCAGGTGTTCGGTAAAGGTATTCCTGTTATATATATCAATGGACGTGAAGTAAGGGATCTCTCCGAACTGGATCGTCTTAGCTCTTCTGAGATTCGTCAAATAGAGGTGATTACTAATCCGGGATCACGTTATGGGGCGGAAGTGAAATCGGTTATCCGTATTAAGACTATAAAGCGTGAAGGTGAAGGGATGAGCTTTGAGGCTCGCTCTACTTGGGGACAGTCGCAAAACACGGATTTTACGGAACAATTGAATTTAAACTACCGTCATAATAATCTGGATGTATTTGCTATGTTTCAATATGTGCATAACAACTATTTGCTCATCAATAATGTAAGTCAGCAAGTATATGTCGATACGCTTTGGCGGCAAGAGAATCGGATGGAGCAGCATTCATTGGATAATGATTACCGGGGAGAGCTGGGAGTGAATTATCAAGTTAACGATAACCATTCTTTGGGTGTCCGTTATATAATGTCTGCCTCTCCAGAAAATAAAATAAGGGGACAAACAGAAAGTCGGATTGATGCCAATGATGATTTCTATGACTATTTATTGAGCGAGAGTTATAGTACGACCGTGAAACATCCAGCTCACCAAATCAACGTTTATTATTCGGGAGCCGTAGGGAAGCTTTCTTTGGATTTCAATGCGGATATGCTAAGGAGCGAAGCGAGGACAGGAAATGAGGTAATAGAAAACAGTCAAGAGCAAGAAAGTCGTATCGTGACCTCCACTAATAATGTGGACAATAAGTTATACGCCGCTAAATTGATTGCTTCCTATCCATTAGCAGGTGGTAATTTGAGCCTAGGCTCGGAGTTTACCAGTACCCGCCGTACAGACTTATTTACTAATCCACAGGAAATCCTTCCTACAACTGATAGCCATATCCGGGAAGATCGTGCGGGAGCTTTCGCTGAATATAGTAAGTTTATCCGTATCGCCTACCTAAATATGGGTTTGCGTTATGAACATGTTTCAACAGAACGTTCCTATGATAATTTTTTTCCAAATGTCTCGTTATCCACGCAAATAGGAAAACTACAAACCCAACTTGGTTATACGACGAAAACGAAACGCCCTACTTACGCTCAATTGTCAAGTAATATGAACTATATCAATCGGTTTACCTATATGAACGGTAATCCGGCGTTAAAACCTACAAACCTACACGATATCACTTTATCAGGCAGTTATGATTGGTTTCAATTTATGTTGAGCTACCAGAGAGAAAAAGACGTTATTCTTTATATGACGGATCAATATGAGAAAAATCCCGCTATAACGATCATTACGCATCGTAATTATGACCGGATTGATAACGTATCGGTGTTTTTGATAGCGTCTCCTATTATAAAGAAGTGGCATCCTCAACTCACGATAGGTTTACAGAAACAATGGATGGATATTGAGCATAATAGTAGGATGCTTTCTATGGATAGACCGTTGTTTATCGGCCGGTTTAACAATGGAATTCAATTTCCTTATGGATGGACACTACATGTAGATTTGTTTTTTCAGGGTAAAGGTGATTTCCAAAATATTTATATCAACAAGAACGTGTTTATGATGGATGCCTCGCTCACTAAGTCTTTCTTTGATGACCGTCTTTCCTTTAATCTACAAGGTATTGATCTTACGCATGGGCGTAAAGATGGCAACGTGATTTATAACAAACACATGGATCTGACGGTGAATAATGTAACCGATAGCCGTGAGGTACGACTGACCGTTCGCTATAAGTTTAATACGACCAAAAATAAGTATAAGGGAAAAGGAGCCGCTGAGGAGGAAATAAGAAGGCTCTAAGAAACCCGTCTCTATGGGGTATTTCTCATTTATATAGTAGCCTCGATCACTACGAGGCTACTATATGAATATTGCTTTTATAGCTTTATATAAATCTTCTTCTTATACAAGAAATATCCCGGTATCCAGTTTAACACCACGAAGAAGATAGCCCAAGCCAGCGATCCTCCGAAATCGCCGAATACCGACCTGAACAGATCCATATACATAAAGGCGGAGATACCGCTCATTCCCAGCAATACGGCCAATATATCCCCTTGTACATACAGATACAACGGGTTGATACCGAACGACTCAAAGAATAACGTCCATTTCTTCTTCCCGTTTATATCGATGATCCAGATTAATAAAGCGAGGAATAAGGAGGCGAATCCGCAAGTTACCAAGACGAACGTGCTACTCCATATCTTCTTATTGATCGGGCAGCCGTAACTTAGTAAGAAACCGGCAAAAAGAATAATCGTACCGAAAATGAAGATATTACGGATAATCAACTCATTGTTCTTTTTACAATCCTGTATTACCTTTCCTACGTAGAAACCGAGTAATACATGCGCTATGCTACCGATGCAGCTCAAGAGCCCTTCCGGATCAAAGGCGATCCGTGTACCATCTGCCATATCATCGTGATACATATGCGATGTACCGAATAAAGTTCTGTCCACGATCGCTATAATGCTATCTTCCGACATTTCCATACTATGCGTGAAACCTAGTAATGCCCAGTAAAATATCAATATACCAGCGGCTACCTGCAAAATATACTTATGATTAATCGCTAATCCTATCAACGACCCGAAGCCGTATGCCAGCGCCAACCTTTGCATCACCCCAAGGATACGTAAATTCTGGAAATCGGTAAATCCATTGTAGCAAACATGCCCGAACAGATTCAGCCCTAATCCCACGAGGAATATCAATACCGTGCGTCTCAATACTTTCGTCACGCTTTCTTTCGACAGCTTGAAGTTATATTTCCTAAGCGAGAAAAACATGGAGACCCCCATGATGAACATAAAGAACGGAAATACCAAATCGGTGGGAGTGAGGCCGTTCCAACGTGCATGCTCTAAAGGCGTATATACATACTTCCATGACCCGGGGTTATTTACCAAAATCATCCCCGCGATCGTAATTCCCCTCATCACGTCAAGGGATAATAGTCTTCCGGATTGTTGTGCCATATTGATAGTAGATTAAAAAGTTACCAATGAAAGTCCAAAGATAATGGAATTTCCTACAATATCCCTGCCTTTGGGAATACTGTTTTTAGTATACTGATAATCAAACATATAAAAAACACATACATGTTTTCGGAAAAACACGTACGTCTTTTTTTAAAAACACGTAAGAGAATTTATGAAAACACGTACGTGTTTTTCCAAAAATATGATGGAGATATCCAAGCGATAAGAATTTTATACAATAAGCCTAATAATCAATTATTCTTTAAGGTTTGATGAAAAATATGCCTATCTTGTGCATAGAATCTAAAGATAGGAACCAATGAGGCATTTACTTATTTTGATATCGTTATTATCCACACTCTCATTTATAGGTTGTCGAGATGAAAGCGATGCCACATACCTAATCGATCGTGCGGAATCCTTGTTGAAATCTGATCCGGATAGTTCCCTTATCCTATTGGATAGCATAGCCGTGCCCGATAATTTGAGTGATAAATTATTGGCTCGTTGGTGTATGCTATCCGGTAAAGTGGCGGACACGTTATATACGGATCTGCCCTACGTACAGCAATTGCGGCGTGCGCAAGCCTATTACGAGTCGCACGGAACGGGGCAGGAGCAAGCGAGGATCGGTTTGTACTTGGGGCGTTCGTATGTGGAGGATAAGGATAACGAGCTGGCTATGAAGGCTTATTTACAGGCGTTGGATATCGCTTTACGTTGTCATGACTATAATCAAGCCGGGTATATTTGTAGCTATATGGGAGACTTGTATCATTTTGACGGTGACTATTTATTAGGAAAAGATAAATATAAAAAAGCGGAACAGTACTTTCGAAAGGTCGGAAATATGCGGAGCGCAGCTTTCGCTTTGCGGGATGTGGGACGTATGTATGTTTTTGCGGATTCGTCAGAGGTCGGGTTGAGATATTTGCTAGAAGCTGATACTATTATAGCGGAACTAGGGGATTCTTCTGATATAGGATATATATCCAATGGGATAGGAAATGTTTATAGTGTGTTAGGCAATATAGAACTCGCTAAGCAATACTTATGGAAATCAATAAATGTTTCTGAATTGGATAATGCTCCAGACTATTCCGCTTTAGCCGGTGTCTATATAGAAGAAGGAGATTTCAAGAATGCTCGCCTATGTTTAGAGCAAGCGAACATCATACCAACCCTAAATGAAAATACGCATATCTCCATAATTTATAATTATTATGAACTGGAAAAAGCAGAAGGTAATATAGAAAATGCTTTAACCTATTTAGAGCAATATAATGAAGCCGCAGATTCTATCTTAGCATTACAAAATAAAGCGAATATCGTAAAGACAGAAAAAGAGTATAATCATTTAAAAATATCGTTAGAAAATACCCAATTAAAGGTGGATAAACAATGGACTTTTATACTTCTTGTTACTTCTATTACTGTTTGTCTATTATTGTTATTCGTTTATCAGTTGCAAATGAATAAGAAAAATAAGAGAATATATGTCCAGCAAATCGATATTGAGCAAAAGAATATTGAATTATTGAAACTGCAGAATAGCTTGAATATAAAACAACTTGAGCTTCAGGATTTATTCGATAAGTTATCAAAAAAAGATGAATTACTCAATATATCTGATTCTAGAGCGAAGTTAGAGGAGCGATATGAACGAACGAAACAAGAAGAAAAATCCATTATCCAGAGAATCGCAGAACAGCGTAATAATCTGTTTTTATCATCTATGATAGCAAGGAAAGTGATTAAACTATCCCAAAAAGTAATTCCTGGTACGACAAAATCCCCTCTTTCAGAAAAATATTGGCGAGATATTATTACTCAAGCAAATGAGGTCTACCCATCTTTAGAAAAGAAATTCTCTGAGTTCAATATGACTCTTGCGGATTTACGCTATTGTTATTTAGTTTTATTTCATTTAGATACGATCAGTGAGGCTATTCTATTAAACATTCAGCCGGATTCTGTAAATAAGCGTCGCCAACGTGTACGTCAGAAGCTAGGAATTATAGGGGAGGAGCTAGATTTGTATACCTATATTATTAATATGATGTAACTTTTTGTTTATTAGATAGATATATGTATATATCCATGAAATGTTTGTCCTATTCATGAATTTATAATTTATTAATTATCAGTAAATTATAAATTGAGTTTGTCCGTCACTTATTAGCCCTTTTTCTTTGTTATTCGAGCTATTAGCCTGTTCTTCGCATCCAAATCAAAAAATGAGATGAGAAATGAAATTATTTAAATTTTTATTTGTAGTAATGTCTTTGTTAAGTGCTATTCCCTGTTTTGGTAGGCGGGTTCACTTAGATGGTAACTGGAAGCATTCAAAAAAATCTATTCTCGTAGATTTGCCTATGGACGCTTCTATTGAAGAAGCTAGTGGAGAACTGATAGTGAACTTCCATGAAAATGTAGGTAATGTGCGTGTTATCGTTACTAGTTCTACGGGAGAAGTGATCTATAATGAAATGGTACAAACGAGTACTATGCCATCTTTGGTAATACCTTTAAAAGATCAAGAAAAAGGTGTGTTGCAAATAACAGATGGTTATAACAATGTATATGGATTCTTATTTCTATAGATTTTATTAATTAAAATATTAATTATAAATAATAGTTATTATGAAAAAATAATTAAAATAATGTTTTCCTTATCAGTATTATTATTAATGTCTTGTGTAGAGGAAATAGATTATAGTTTACCAAGAAATGAAGTAAGCCGTAATATTACCACTGTTAGTAGTGATACAATAACAAATCATGAATTATTAGAAGAATTTAGTAAGGCATTAGCTTATAGTTTAGATTCTTCAATAGAATTAAGGCGTATTATTAAAAATGAAGCTTTAAAGATGTTTGATTATGATTATGATGTATTATATTTATCTATTAATTCTTATAGATTAACTTCTGGAAAAACGGTTGATGAATTAATGAGCTTGTATATGGATATAACTAGATTAGAAAAAATAAAACAATTATTTTCAACCTTAACTATATTTGTACCAGAATTGCCTGATAACAGTTTTTCTGCTGAACTTTGGAATGTGGAGAGTGAAGTTCCATATACAGCTTTAAGAGTTAAAAATAGTAATGATGTAATGGGCTATGGAGTAAATAAAGAATTCTTAATACCATCAAATGAAATTCCTAAATATCCTATTGTAGTAGTGAAGTTAAATGAAAGAGTGGTTTCTGTAAATAAGGCTCAAAGGAATTTGTCACCGATGAGTATTATAAATCCTGATATTGTATTCTTTAGTGATGTATTTGATAATACAGAGAATGCTTCTTCAGTCATACAGAATAGAAATTTTTCTAGTGGTGATACTAGAGATCGCACAGGATCAATACCTGAAAATATGAAAAAGGTTTATGAAGCCTACGACGTATTTGCTGCAACAAATGAATGGCCGAGAGATTATATATATTATGGCTTGACTCCTCAACAGCCAAAAGGACCTTTCAATCGAGATTTTAAGGAAAGTTTGGTGTATTTTAAATTATTAGGAGATCCACGTACAGTTATGAACAAAATTTGTGATCAAAGTGAAGATCCTAGAATTGATGGAAATACTCATCAAGAAACAGGAGGTGGTCGTCCCGGAGGTAGTACTATTCTTACACCATGGACAGACGGATCACTTGAATTTATAGTAAAAGTGTATGTTGCAAATCAAGCTGGTATAGGTAATGAATATATTAACAATTTTATAGTTAAACCATCTGCATTGTTTAAAATAACACCAAAAGATCCGCTTAGTAGTAAATTCGAAGTTAAATCAATAGAGTTAACAGATGGAATAGCTTTGGACCTTCCATTATTCGAATGGAATATAGAGAATTATGGTGCAATAATAAAAATAGCGATAGAAGAACTAGATATTAGTGAAACTATTCAAAGTGTAGAATCTTCAACAGCTACATTTGCAACTAATTTTGGATTTGATCCATCTTTTGGAGAAAAAGTAAAGATTGGTTTAAAATTTGGAGCTACAGCAACTACATCAAAAACAGTTTCATATACAGTTACTAAAAGTTTAGCTAGTGATGAATTAGGTCAAGTTATTGTTAATTTTGAAGATAAAATTCTAAAATCAAAGAAGAATTTATCAACTGGAAGGGATTGGAAACCTGACTATACAGATAAATATAGGACTGGATGGTATCAATTAGCACTAAGTCCATTAAAATATAATTAATTTTTGTGGTTTGATATTTTTTTGACTGTAATATGTAGAGATAATCTTAAAAATAATATCTATATTTAAGATAGAATGTACGAACTGATTCTGTTAAAGTAGGTAATTGATAAATAAGAATTATATTTATATAAAATTATTGTAATATGAAACAGGTAATCTATTTTTTATTTAGTATGTTATTATTTTTGTCTATATCTTGTAATAAAGGTGAAGATATTTCTTTTGAAGAAACTCCTTACTATTTGGGGTACTTTGAAGGAAAGGTGAATAGTCAAGATATTTCTATAGCTAATCAGTCGAACTCTCATTCTTTTATTGATCATGGAAATTTTTGGCAGGAGGTAAATACCGATTTAAGCGGTTTCTATTGGGAGATACCATTAGGAGTGCATATCTCTGACTATCCTTATCCTATGCTGAGGATCTCATTGATTCCATTGAGAGAAGGAGAATATCTGATCGATAAGGGTAAATTATTGAATGAAGAGATAGAATCTACTGTTAGGATCACGAAAGATGACGCTAAAATAGTGTATCATCCACTGAAATCTTCATTTCGGATACAAGTGGATAGTATTCGTTTTCATGAGGGAAGTGGTACCCCTTATATTGAAGGGAAGATGGAAGGCATCCTATATAATATAGAGAATTCGGAAGATTCGATCGTCATAAAAGATGCTATATTCGGAATACACTAACTTGGAGCCGAATAATGATATAGAAGCAATATTTAGATTGAATGGGAGTTCTATATCATGATATGTCGAACTTTTATTCAATCTAAATATTAATATTAATACCTTGTAAGTAATGAAGAAGTTGTTTGTTCTGTTAATATTGCTTTTATCTTTTGGTCGATCGCAGGCCGCTGATATAGAAGCTCGTACCGGAATACTAGGAGGAGATGGATGGGGGCTTCAGACGGGGGCGTATATAAACTTTCCACAATCACGGTTGTTTTCTATACAAACGGGATTGTTGCTGCATACCGCAGGGAATTCGTTTTCATATGGAGATGATTGGAATATTGATTTTTTTGTACCCGTGTATGCTTCTTTTCATATTCCGTTGAGCGATAAAGTGAATCTCCGATTAAATGCGGGTGCTTACACCGGTAGTGGTGAATATTGGAATCTGGGAGCTACGGCGGCGGCCGGTATAGAGGTAAAAAGATTTTATGTGGGAGTGAACTATTTCCAGAATTGTGTCAATGACCGGGATTTGAAATTGGGGTTGTCGGTTGGATATAAATTCACATTATTTTAATCTTTTATATATTTTGAGGATAGGGGTATTTGAGCGTTTCCTGTCTTACAATAAAAACAACGAGAATTATGGAGTCAACAAGTAAAAAACAGAATACCCCTAAACTTTGGTACTGGGGGGAACCTAAAGGAGGAATGAGCCTTGAGGATTGTGAGAAAATAGTAAAAGAGATCCCGCATTTTGACAGGAAAACCCGGCTTGCGGATATGTATATAGCTTTTGTTTGACAGCAAGGGTTTCATTGTGGCATTTAACATAAAGAAGAGAGCCTGTTTTTATACATCGCTCTCTTTTTTTTATAACTTAGCCCCCAATTACTAAATCGAAGAACATGAAAAAGACTTTTTTATTAGCGATAGCCTTGTTGTGCTTTTGCGCCCCGATGAGCTTATTCGCACAAAAACAGCTTGCTTTCAAGGATGGGAAATTCAAGATCGTCCAATTTACAGACATTCATTGGGATCAGAAATCATCTAAATGCGCTAAGACAGTCGCTACGATACAATCCGTATTAAAGGCGGAGAATCCGGATGTGGCAATGCTGACGGGCGACGTGGTGACAGCAAACCCCGGTTTGGAAGGATGGAAGTCGGTGATCGGGATCTTTGAGGAGGCCAAGATACCGTTTACGGTCATGATGGGAAATCATGACGCGGAGATCGTCCCCAAGGACGAGATTTATGCCATGCTTAGTAAATCACCTTATTTTATGGGCGAGAAGGGACCGGGTGATATCCATGGAGCCGGAAACTATGTGGTACCGGTCTACAGTTCGGACGGAAAGAAACCGGCGGCCTTATTGTATTGTATCGACTCCAACGATTATCCTACGCTGAAGGATTATGGCACGTATGATTGGATTCATTTCGACCAGATCCATTGGTATCGTGAGCAAAGTATGCGCTATACCAAGGAAAATGGCGGCAAACCGTTGCCAGCCTTGGCTTTTTTCCATATTCCTCTGTTGGAATATAATGAGATCGTTGGGGCGGAGACTACATTAGGACAGAAAGAAGAGGGAATCGCCTCTCCCAAGATCAACACGGGCTTCTTCGCTTCCTTGGTGGAAATGAAGGATGTGATGGCTACTTTTGCCGGGCACGATCATGATAACGATTATATAGGAATGTTATATAATGTGGGGCTAGCTTTCGGGCGTGTATCCGGATGGGACGCTTATGGAGATTTCGAGCGGGGTGGCCGTATCATTGAATTGCGTGAGGGCAAGTTTGAGTTTGATTCATGGATTCGTACCTCGTCCGGAAAGGAATATACGTATTATTATCCGTCTGGCCTGACCTCTAAGGATGAGGAAACGATGGAATTCTTACCCGCCAAAACGGTAGAACCTAAAAAGCACGGGGTAGCTTATACCTATTATGAAGGTAAATTTAAACATACGGATCAGATCGTTTCCGGGACAAAAGTGAAAGAGGGTACGATGAAAAATATCTCTATTCAGGAGGCTCCGGCCAAGGATCATTTCGCTTATGAGTTCCGTACGTTGATAAATATCCCTGAAAAAGGTGTATATCGCTTTTATACGTATTCGGATGATGGTTCCAAACTATTTATAGACGGGAAAGCTATTGTTGATAATGATGGCTCGCATAACGCTCGTATAGCGAAAGGAAAGGTGGCGTTAGACGCTGGTTTCCACGAATTACGTGTTTTGTATTTCGAGGATTATATGGGCGAGGCCTTGGAGGTCGGGGTTTCCAGCCGTAAAATAAAGGAAGCTGTCTTACCAGAGGACTGGTATTATTTACCGGAATAAATATCCAGTTGTAGAGACGCAGCATGCTGCGTCTCCCACTGTCTGATAGTATCTTAGTCTTGTACGGCAGCTTTCGCTTTCTCTACTGCCTCATTGATATTACTGCAAATATTTTCTGCGCCAATCTTCTTATCGAATCCGGATTTTGTCAATACACGGTGTACATGTTCATTGACCCCGGAAAGTATCATATGGATATGCTCTGCCTCGGAAAGACGGAAAAGACTTTCCAAGTTATGCAGACCGGTAGAATCTATAAACGAAACCTTACGCATACGGATGATGCGGACTTTCGGTTTATCTCCCATACTTTTCATGATGCCGTCGAACTTATTCGCTACGCCGAAAAAGAACGGACCATCGATCTCGTATACCTCTACACCTTTAGGCAGGGAGAGGACTTCCTCGTCATGATGAATCTCGCCCTCGTCGGAAAGATCGATCTCATCCGTGGTGACGGATACATGCGTGGTCTCGGCCACACGGCGCATAAAGAATAACATGGCGATCAAAAGACCGATCTCGATAGCGATCGTAAGATCAAAGATAACCGTCAGGAAGAAAGTCACCAACAAGACGGATACGTCGCTTTTCGGGTTTTTCATCAAGGAACGGAACGTACGCCACTCACTCATATTATAAGATACGATGATCAATACGCCAGCCAGACAAGCCATTGGAATGTGTTTGGTAAGCGGTCCGAGGAAAAGCAAAATCAATAATAATACGATGGCGTGAATAATACCGGCAACCGGGGTTCGTCCACCATTATTTATATTGGTCATTGTGCGGGCGATGGCGCCGGTCACGGGAATACCGCCAAAAATAGGAACGATGATATTCGCCGCGCCTTGGGCGATTAGTTCCGTATTTGAATTATGCTTGTCACCTGTCACACCATCCGCTACCGTAGCGGATAATAAAGACTCGATAGCCCCAAGGATAGCGATCGTAAAGGCGGAGGGAAGCAATAAGTTGATAGTTTCCATATTAAACGTGATCGGAGCCGGGGCTGGCAAGGAAGCGTTAATAGTAAACCGGTCTCCAATCGTCTCGATACCTGTAATACCCAAATGATTACGCATAATGTAAACAACGATCGTCATGATGACGATAGCGATCAAGGAACCCGGAATTTTCTTCGTTAGCCTCGGGCTTAACGTAATGATCAGGATACTAATGATACCGATAACGAATGCCCAAGGGTTAACCGTATCGAACGCCCCGAAATATGCGATCCATTTAGAGATGAAATCGGCGGGGACTTTATCCATAGTCAATCCAAATAAGTCTTTCATTTGTGTCGTGAAGATAGTGATAGCGATACCACTCGTGAAACCTACGACAATCGGGTAGGGGATAAACTTAATCACGGTACCGAGCTTCAACACGCCCATCAATACCAGAATAATACCCGCTATGACGGTAGCGATGGCAAGCCCTTCGATACCGAAGTTCTGTATAATGCCATAAACGATCACGATAAACGCTCCGGTAGGTCCGCCGATCTGTACGTTGCAGCCTCCTAAAAGGGAGACAATGAATCCACCGATAATAGCCGTGATCAATCCTTTTTCCGGACTTACCCCGGAGGCGATACCAAAAGCGATGGCGAGTGGTAGGGCAACTATGCCGACAATTATACCCGCCATGAGATCCGTCATGAACCTCTCTTTGGAATAATTTCTCAGCGCCGTAAAGAGCTTGGGCTGAAAATCAAATTTGTTCTTCATTTTTCTTCTTGCCTGTTTGATTTGAGGATGCAAAGTTAATAAAATAAAGAAGATGCAAAAAATCTAAAGACGCATTCCGATTTTGTGTAAACAATTTAGGAGGATTTGTTGTTTCATAATATAAAGGTAGAGAAGTTGCTCCTTGATAAATAAGTGATATCTATCTCCCGATAGATATTATTTAATGTTTGCGTAATCGATGTTTGGAAACAAATTCTTACTTTTGATCGGTCATAAGAAAAACGATATACAAAACAGACTCATTAATTTACTACATAAAATTAGCATTATGGAAAAAAGTATTAAAGGTACACGTACCGAGCAGAATTTATTGAAATCATTCGCCGGAGAATCTCAGGCAAGAAGTCGTTACACATTTTTCGCTAGCGTAGCCAAGAAAGAAGGTTACGAGCAAATCGCAGGTGTTTTCATGGAAACAGCCGAGCAAGAGAAGGAACACGCTAAACGTTTCTTTAAATTCTTGGAAGGTGGAATGGTTGAGATTACCGCTTCTTATCCTGCAGGCGTAATCGGAACAACCGCTGAGAACTTGGCCGCCGCGGCAGCTGGTGAGAATGAGGAGTGGGCTGAATTGTATCCTGAGTTCGCTAAGATCGCAGAGGAAGAAGGTTTCCCCGCTATCGCTGTAGCTTTCAAGATGATCGCTAAGGTAGAGGCAGAGCATGAGAATCGTTACCGTAAGTTATTGAATAATGTAGAAACAGGTACGGTATTTGAGAAAGCTGAGGCTATCTTGTGGCAATGTCGCAACTGTGGTTTCGTATTCGAGGGCAAGAAAGCTCCGGTTAACTGTCCGGCATGCGCTCATCCGCAAGCTTATTTCGAACCGATGAAACAGAACTATTGATAATTAAAAGTTGAGAATTGAAAATTGAGAATTACTAACTATGTTAATTCTCAATTTTCAATTATTTAACCGGCGGATAATCAATCGTATAATGTAATCCCCGGCTCTCTTTCCGTTCCATCGCTTGACGAGTGATCAAATAACCTACATTGATCATATTACGCAACTCACATAATTCACGGGATGCCTTACAACGTTTGAAAAGGCTCTCTGTCTCCTCATATAAAATATCCAGACGGTTCCACGCACGGATCAAACGTGTGTTACTACGAACGATACCTACATACGCTTCCATGATCTGGTTTACCTCTTTCATGCTTTGGGTGATCAATACACGCTCTTCATTGGTGATCGTTCCCTCATCGTTCCATTCCGGTACATCTTGGTTAAACTCATAGCGATCCATGACGCTTAATGAGTGTTTCGCCGCGGCGTCGGCATATACAACTGCCTCGATCAATGAGTTTGAAGCTAAGCGGTTACCACCGTGCAGGCCGGTACAAGAGCATTCTCCGATCGCATATAGGCGACGGATGCTGGATTGCCCGTTTAGGTCTACCTTGATACCTCCACATAAATAATGGGCCGCAGGGGCTACCGGGATGTAATCTTTCGTGATATCGATCCCTAAGCTGAGGCATTTCTTATAGATATTGGGGAAGTGTTTCTTCGTCTCTTCCGGATCTTTGTGCGTCACGTCCAAATAGACATGGTCTTCACCCCGTTGTTTCATCTCGCTATCGATCGCACGGGCTACGATATCACGGGGAGCCAAGGAAAGACGGGGATCATATTTATGCATGAACTCCTCGCCGCCAAGGTTTCTCAATACAGCTCCATATCCGCGCATCGCCTCGGTGATGAGGAAAGAGGGACGGTCGCCCGGATGATACAAGGCGGTC
This sequence comes from Parabacteroides sp. merdae-related_45_40, assembly GCF_001915675.1. NCBI lineage: Bacteria > Pseudomonadati > Bacteroidota > Bacteroidia > Bacteroidales > Tannerellaceae > Parabacteroides > Parabacteroides sp. merdae-related_45_40. The sequence continues at coordinate 122,871 of NZ_MNQY01000115.1, forward strand.
GGGTGGAACTGGATAAACTCCATATCTTTTACGGAGCCTTTCGCGCGGTAAACCATGGCGATACCGTCTCCGGTAGCTACCAGCGGGTTTGTCGTATTCCGGTAAACGGCCTCGCAACCGCCTGTCGCCATAACGGTTATCTTTGACAAGAAAGTATGTACCTCGCCCGTATCCTCGTTCAATACATAGGCACCGAAACATTTGATACCGGGGGTATGGCGGGTGACGATAATGCCCATATGGTGCTGGGTGATAATCTCTACCGCATAATGGTTCGTGAATACGGTGATGTTGGGATGGTTGTTTACCGTTTCTATCAAGCTCGTCTGTATCTCGGCTCCCGTATTGTCGGCATGGTGCAGGATACGAAACTCGGAGTGTCCTCCTTCTTTATGCAGATCGAATTCTCCGCTTTCTTTCTTATCGAAATTAACTCCCCATCGGATAAGCGCCTCGATCTGGGCAGGGGCCTCGCGCACGACTTTCTCCACGGCTGCCCGGTCGCTGATCCAGTCGCCGGCGATCATCGTGTCTTCTATGTGCTTCTCGAAATTATCTACTTTCAAGTTGGTTACGGAAGCGATACCTCCTTGTGCGAAATATGTGTTGGCTTCTTCTTGTCCGGCTTTACAGATAAGTGCTACGCTCTTGCCTTCATTGGCTACTTTCAGAGCGAAACTCATACCGGCGATTCCTGAGCCTATCACTAAGTAATCGAATCTTTGTACCATGTTTTCTACTGTTTAGGCTCACAAAGTTAGGGATTAACTGATTAGGTTGTTCCTTTTGCGCTTGCTTTTCGTACAAAATAAATATTGACTACAGGTTTCCCGGATAGAGCCTTGCGGGTTGTGTTACTGCAACCCGGCTTGCAGTGGAGGCCTTTAGAATTGGACGGATAATCCCAGCGTGAAGGTACGGGCTACAGGATAGATGGAAGTGGTCTCGATACCGGGTTCTACGCCATTCACGTTGATATTAGCGGGATCGCCTCCGGTATATCCGGTAAGTGTAAATACATTATTTACCGAGAAATAGCAGCGTAACGATTGAATCCATTTATTGTCTGGGAGAGGAATTTTATATCCCAAGGTCAATTCTTCTAATTTCAGGAAATTACCGTTCTCAAGAAAATAATCGCAATAGATCTTGTCTCCCTTGATGGCGTCGTTACGGGTATAAGCGTCTTCTAAAAGATTGGTAACCGGTACGTTTTGTAGCCCGTAGTACATTTGTTTCAGATTCAACAGGTCGTACCCCAGCCAAGAGGTGAAAAACAATCGTAAATCAAAATTCTTCCAAGTAAACGTATGGCTGAAAGAGAGCTGCACTTTCGGTACGCCGTTGCCGATAAAATTCTTGTCTTCCTCGGTTCGTTCCGTGGTCGGGATCTTTCTCCCGTCTTTGCTCCATACCAAGATATTACCCTCGGCGTCGGTTCCGGCATAGCGCCAACCGAAAAAGGAGCCGATTGGCTTTCCCTCCTCCAAGCGGATAGCCGGGCCGGGTAATCCGGGGGTGGGAAGATCATACAGATAGGTATAGCCTAGCTTGAACTGGTTGTTGGAAAGGCTTTTCAGCGTACTGCTCAATAGGCTACCGGTGAGGCTTGCCGAATATTGAAAGTTCTTGGTACGCACGGGTAGCCAGTTCATTTCCCATTCCAATCCCTTGGAGTCGATAGTACCTACGTTTGTCGTGATATTGTCATGGATCATGGGAGGCTTGATCGCGTTGTAAACAAACAGGAGATCTTTTGTCGTACGTTTGAATAGATTCAAGGAGAGCATGAGGCGGGAGTTGAATAAGATCGCCTCGGCGCCTATGTTGGTATGCAGGCTTTTTTCCCAGCGTAAATCCGGATTGGGGTTATTGCTAGGTCCGAATACTTGTATCCATTTGCCATCTACCATGACTTTACCCGCTCCGGCGTACGTCTCTAGCGATTGGTAAGGGGAGAAATTATGGCGGCCCGATACCCCGTAACCAACCCTGAATTTAAGATCGTCCAACCATTCCGTTTGGAAGGCGGGTAACTCGCTCAAGCGTATACCACCCGAAAGGGCAGGGAAGTTGCCCCATTTATGATTCGCCCCGAATTTACTGGAACCTTCCCTGCGAAACGAAGCGGAAAGCATCAATAAGTCCCGGTAGGAATAATTAAACCGGGCAAAGACACTAATCAACTTGCTGGAATTCTTGAATGAGCTTAAAGTCGCTTTTCCATCGGTAAGGTAAGAACCGGTGCCTATGTTGTTCCATGTGAAGAAGTCGGTAGGAAAGTCGGCATTTCCGGCGTTCATTCCCGAATGATCCCAACGTTGGAATGAATAGCCTATCATCGCTTTGACCATGTGCTGGTCCCACGTATTATCGTAATGATTGGTCCAGTCTAGCGTCCGGTTTACATATTTGGAAGAGGTACGATCCGCTCGCCCTTTCCGGTTATTGTCTACGGATTCTTTGGCCCGTGAGGTCCAATAGACATTTTCCTCACTCTCTTCCCGGTTCTCGGCGAGCATAATGGTGGAGTAAAAAGGTTTGCTCCAGTTGATCCGTGCGGTTAGCGAGCCGGTCATAAACTGGTTCTCTTGTTGCCGGTTTTCCTCTTTTAGTGAGGCTACGGGATTATCCCGCTCGAAACCGGAAGGATAGAGATACTCCGTCTCCTCCTCATCGGTATAGATCGGGGCGGTAGGATTGGCTAGCATCGCCTGTTGGAAAGCTGTATGGTTACCTAGGCGCAAATGTTGTTTTTTGTAAGCGAGCGATACGGTTAGCTCCAGATAGCCGGAGAGGAGGTTTTGGCTGATATGGGTACGTAAGGCGTATTCCCGGCGGGAGGATACAATGTCTAGCCCTTGTCCGTCCCTGTAATTCATGGAGATACGGAACGCCCCGCTTTTCCATCCGTTTTGAATGGATAAATCATGATTTTGTTCCAAGGGGCAGGAGCGTATCAAAGCGGCTTGCCAATCCGTATGGTACCCTAGATCAGCGTCTCTCCCGGCTGCTACAAAGGCTTCGGGCGAAAGGACACGAGGTCTATTATATTCGTGAGCGGCCGCTAGGTAGGTTTGGTAATTGGCCTGCAACTTATCCGAGCTTTTACCGCTTTTGGTCGTTATCAAGATCACTCCGTTAGCCCCGTTCGATCCGTAAATGGCGGCGGAAGATCCGTCTTTTAATACCGATATGGAGGCGATTTCGGCTAGTGATAAACTATTCAAGGATACTCCGGGTACCCCATCTACCACGACTAGCGGCTTGTTTCCGGCCAAAATAGACCCGGCGCCCCGTATCTGTATATCCGGTATCGAGTTTATATCGGACAAGGAAGATCCCGAGATACTCATTCCGGCGATCAATCCTTTGATGCCTTGGATGGGATTGTTGACCTTCCCGGATAAGAACCGTTCCGAGGATACATAACCCACGGCTGATGTCAGTTCCTTGCGTGCCAAGGTTCCGTAGCCGATCGCTACCACCTCGTCCAAATTAAAGACGGCCGGTATCAATTGGATCTGTAAATGACGGTTATCGGGCCCCACCGTCCTTAGCTCCGGCTTATAGGCCAGATGGGAGATTTGTAGCCGGCACGAATCCTTATCCGTAAAGAAGCGGAAATACCCTTCCTCATTCGTTAGTCCTCCTTTACCGGAAAGAAGGTCGATTACCGAGACAAATTCCATGGGAGACCCTTTCTCATCCGTGATATAACCCGTAACCGGGACTGGATAGGGCTTGGGCTTCCCCGTATCGATCTTAGGCATCAACAAGATTTGTACGTCCATGATCTCATAGCGTATCCCGATCGGTCCGCATAGCCGGTCTAGTATTTTACGGATATCCGGCGAGGTTATTTTCTCATTGATTTTCTGTTTCATATCCAACTGAGTCTCGTTGTATAGGAAAAGATAAGGGGATTGTTGCTCTATTTTCCGCAATACATCCCTTAATTGAGTCCCATGTTCATTCAAGGTGATGGGAACCTCGATCTCTTGGGCCCGTGTATGCGGGACGCAAAGGAACAGAGCCGTTATTAAGAATGATATGTATATCTTGATTTGCATAGGGTGAATTAAACGGTTAATAGATATATCCTTCCGAGCGTTTCAATAAGGGATTGGCCGATATCGCCCGGGCAGGTATCGGATAGAACCGGCGATAACTATCGGAGGGTTGCTTATCCCACCAGATACCGGTCGTGAATAGGCCGAACCGGTTTAAATCGGTACGTCTTCGTTTCTCCGCTAGAAATTCACGTCCCCATTCATCCAATAATTCCTGTGCGGTAAGGACGGAGCCATCTTCCGGATAGCGTACTTGTTCCCAGTCTTCCGGCGCATAGTATCGTTTGCGTATCTGGTTCAAGATCGCCTCGGCCTTGGCTGGATTACCCAGACGAAAGGAAACTTCCGCCAGCGTATAATAAACCTCTGTCAGCCGTAACACTACCAGATTATTCGCCATCAGCCCCACGTCTCCGGATGGATAAAGCGGATATTTCACGATACGGATACCTGTATTCTCCTCGCCGGTCTTGATATTGGATGCGAGGGAGGTGAATCTTTTATCTCGTATGATCCACGGCGTATCGGAAGATAATTGTTTATCTGTGAGTGCTTTCTTTTCCGTATCGGATAGATGGTCGGAATAACGTGCTACTTGATCTATGAAAATGAGGGGGTAGTTTCCCCATTCCTCGGCGCCATACTGAAGCTGGTCGCTATTGTATATCTGTTGGGGTCCGAAGAGGAATAATCCCTCGTAAATGCCTTGTGAGAGTACCTTGAAGTTCTTCTTCCGGAGATCCGTATCAGGAAATTTGGAAAACGTGCGTCCTAACGTATAAGGGTAGGGCTTGCCGGATGGATCGTAAGAGGGACTGAGGTGACAACCATTATAGGCCGCCGGCAAATCCTTGCCACAGCCGAATCGTTCGGGCGCTTGGTAGTGCATAAAAAACAGATAGTAAAAATCATCATACCCTACTTGCCGGGACTGGGGATAAGACCAGATTAGTTCCGGACAATCTTGATTGCCTGCGTTCCATAAATCAGTCCATTCCGAGGTGAGAGAGTAAGTGCCGAACTCTCCGTTGATAATCCGTTCGCAAAGCGCTCCGGTCTGTTCCCACATCGGTATATTGATATACCAAGACGCGTTAAAATAGAGCCTCATCAATAATACGGCCGCCGCTCCTTGGGTGATACGTCCCTCGTAATTCTTAGAGGGTGCTTTGGGTAAATCGGGGATGGCGTTTAATAAGCTCTCTTCTATAAAGTGGAAATTTTCTTGTGGGGTAGCCGAACCGACCTCTTCCTCTGTCGTGAGGGAGATCGCGGGGATGCGGAACGCATCCAGAAGTAAAAGTTGGAAATAAGCCCGTAAAGCGGTAAGCTCGGCGATATGCTGCCGCTTGTCGGACTCGCAGAGTCCGAAGTTATCATATGATAACTCTTGGATATCCGCCAATGTATTATTACAATATCCGATACCTCCGTAGCAAGCGTTCCACATTTGCTCACTGTTTTTCTCGTACGTGTCCCATGTATGTTGGTGGATCATACGCCATACGCCCCCGTCTTCCCAATGCTCTCGTTTTTGGGTGATCACGAGTTGATCCGCCGATAACTCTTGCAGCCAGAAAGAGAAATTAGTCTCCGCCCATTTCGCATGCTCATAAGGACGGAGTACGGAGGCCATTAAGGATTCATAATCCGTATAATAATCCTCTTTCTCCAGCTGGTCGTATAGGTCTTCTTCCAGATCGAAGCAGGAGAAGAGCAGCGGGAGAAAAAGAAAGGTTAACAGCAGTGGCGCGTATCTCTTCATTGAATAAGAATCAAGTTCGTACCCGTGAGTTTATTGGTTTGTTGTAATACGGTTTCTAATTTTTGTGTCTTTAGAAAAGCGCCGGAGAAACGTTGATCATCGTTTTCCGGACGTGTGTACATGAGTGAGACCTTATAGGTTTGTTCGATCAAGCGTACGATTTCATCTAAGGAAGCGTTATCATAAAAGATGATCCCTTTTCTCCACGAGGTAAGCCGTTCACTATCAACTTCCGTTACCGTATAATGTTCGTCATTCACGAAATAATCGGCTTTTTGGTTCGGATGCAACTGTACCAATTCTTTCTCATGCGCGTTATTCAGGCTCACCTTTCCTTCTACCAAGATCACGGAGATCTCGTTTCCTTGATCGGAGGTCTGTACGCTGAAAGAGGTTCCCAGTACCTTGACCGATAAGCCGGAAGCATCAACTATAAAAGGCTGCTCGCTATTGGGAGTGACCTCAAAGAAGGCTTCTCCTCTGATTTTCACTTCTCGTACGGAAGAGGCGAATACCTCCGGATAGCTTAGCTCGGAATTCTCTCTCAAATAAACGGAACTACCATCGGGTAAAAGGATCGAACGATCCTCTTGCTCAGCTATAATCGTTTGCCATTCGGCATTTCCTGTTCCCGCTTTTCCGCCTTGATTCAAGAAATAGACGGTAACTCCGGATACAAGCAATAGTAAGACCACCGCTGCTATCGAGAACCATATTCTTCGGGAAGAAGTTGAGACCAAGGAAATAACCGGTGCCTCTTCGGTTTGCGATTGAGATTCCGAGGGCGTGATGATCGAAGCGATCCGATTCCATTTCCGGTCCGTTTCCGGATCGGCTTCAGTCTCTTCCAAAGGATTCCATTCGGCGGTTCGCTTCCGGAAAGCGGCCTCCCATTCCTTTGAGACATGGATGGCTTGAAGCAACTCCGCTTCTTCCTCCGGGGTCGCCTTGCCTTTCAGATACCGTGTAATTATATGTTCGAATCGTTTATTCTCCATTTTCCTGTTTTACTAAATCTTTATTACCATTTCCAAAGACTAAGGAGCGTTCCCAGTAATAAGGCATAACGCCTTAATCCATCCCGGAATCGTTTCAAGGCACGGGTAATGTGTTTCTCCACCACTTTCTCCGTAATAGCCATATGTTCCGCTATCTCCCGGTTTTTCAAGCCGTTCAGACGGCTGAGAACGAACGCTTCCTTGCATTTGGGCGGTAGCTCCTCCATAATCTGATCGATCGAGTCGGACAGTTCCTTTTGGATCAGCAAGGAGGAAGGGTCGGGTACGAAATCCGCCGCATATAATCGCTCGGCAGTCTCGGTATCCGGTATCCGTTGCTGTACCGTATCGGCTATCTGACGGTGTTTTAAATAGTTTAGACAACTATTCCTTACCATCATGAAAAGAAAAGAGGTCAGCGAGATGTTATCCAGCAACTCCCTTCTTTCCCATAATTTCAAGAATACATCCTGTACGATATCCTCCGCCTCGTTTGTATCGTTGGTGTATTTCTGGGCAAATGCCTCTAAACGGGGAGAGAACTTGCGAAAAGCGTATTCGAACGCCTTTGCGTTGCCCCCTCTGATCTTATCGAAAAGAAGACGATCATCCGTTAGATACAATTGCTCACACATACCACTTTAGATAAAAGATTGAGGCAAATGTAACAAAAGTATTCTATTTTATGATCAAATCAATTTATTATATAACAACTAGGCCCGCTTTTACCCGCCCTTTATTCCTGTAAGATTATTTTATGTCCGAGAAGGGGGGGATTCCCCCTCTTGGTTGTTTTATCAAGCAAACGAAATAAATAAAATTAATTTAGTAATCTTAAATTGTAAAGCATGAAAAAGCATTTCTTCTCTTTGCGGGAAAGAGGTTTGTTCCTACTTCTTTTGGGACTTTTTCTTTCCTTTAGCAGTTATGCTCAAGACATTACCGTAAAAGGTGTAGTGAAAGACTCTAAATTCGGCGATCCGATTATTGGAGCTAGTGTCCTTGTGAAAGGAACAACGAATGGTACGATTTCCGATATGGACGGAAATTTCACGTTGGCAGCTCCGAAAGACGGGACTCTGACCATCTCTTATATCGGTTATAAATCACAAGAGATCCCGGTAAATGGACAGCAGAACCTGAATATCATTCTGGACGAGGATGTAGAGGCGTTGGACGAGGTGGTAGTAGTAGGTTACGCTACCGGTAGCAAACGTACGATCTCCGGTGCGGTAGAGCGTATCAAGAAAGAGGATATGAACCAAGGTGTGGTAAACACGCCGTTGGAATCCTTGAAGGGTAAGGTTGCCGGTGTGGTAATCTCCAAGACGGGTGGCGACCCTGCCTCTAAGCCTTCTATCCGTGTACGTGGTACGACCTCTTTGTCCGGTGGTAATGATCCCTTGGTGATTATCGATGGCGTATTCGGTGATTTGAGCATGTTGGACGCGATCGCTCCCGCCGACATCGAGACGTTCACGATCTTGAAGGACGCTTCCGAGACCGCTCAGTACGGCTCACGTGGTGCTGCCGGTGTAATCGTAGTGACTACGGTGAAAGGTAAGAACGGTATGAAGACGTTGAGTTATAACGGCAACTTCGGTATCAGTAATGTTTATAAGAACTTGAAGATGTTATCCGCCGATGAGTTCCGCTCTACGGCGAAGGCGTTAGGCATGACTCCGCTGGATATGGGAGGTAATACGAATTTCTTCGACGAGATCGAGCAATTGGGTTATACGCAGAACCATAACATCTCTTTCGGCGCGGGTAACGACGATTCGAATTATCGTGCTTCTGTAGGCGTGATCGATCAACAGGGTATTATCAAGAATAGCGGTATGAAGAATTATACGGCTAAACTGGACGCTTCACAGAATATGTTCAACAATAAGTTGAAAATCGAGTTCGGTATGTTCGGTTCCTTGAAACAAGTGGATTATACGAACGATTATGAGAAGACTTTCTATTCGGCCGCCACTTACAACCCGACCTTCCCTACGCATAAGAATGAGGATGGCAAATGGGATGAGGATCCCTACGCGAACGAGATCCAGAACCCGCTGGGACGCCTTGAGATACAGGATCGTGAGAAGAACGCTTACGTGAACGTACACGGTAAATTGACTTGGACGATTCTGGACGGGTTGAAACTGAGCGCATTCGGCTCTTATACGTATAACGTGAAGGAGAACATGAAGTATATCCCGAAAGATTTGAAAGCGATTACGCAGACTTCCGACGCTCATGGTTACCGTGCGGATAATAAGCAGAATATCTTGATGGGTAATATCCAGTTATCCTATAATAAGGATTTGAATGAGAAACATCATATCGACGCTTTGGCCTTGGTAGAGGGACAGAAATACCATTATACGGGATTTAGCGCCGGTGCCCGTGGCTTTGAGACGGATTACTTCGGTTATAACAACCTGAAAGCGGGTGGTACGGTGAAATACGGAGACGTGACTTCTTTCCAAAACGAGAATCGTCTGGCCTCATTCATGGGTCGTTTCAATTATATGTATGACAACCGTTTTATCGCCACCGTGAACTTACGTGCGGACGGTTCCTCTAAATTGGGTATGAATAATAAATGGGGCTTCTTCCCTTCCGCTTCCGCCGCTTGGGTGTTGAATGAGGAGGCTTTCTTGAAAGACGTGGATTGGCTGAGCCAGTTGAAACTACGTGCGGGTTATGGTCTGACCGGTAACCAAGATGCTATCGAGGCTTATAACTCGTTGGCTTTGATGAGCCCGAACGGTGTGACTTCCGTCAATGGAAATTCTACCGCTACCTATGGCTTTACACGTAACTCGAACCCGGACTTGCGTTGGGAGGTGAAAAAGACATTCGATGTGGGTGTGGACGCCGGTATCCTCGATGGCCGCTTTACGTTGACCGCCGATTGGTATACTTCCAAGACTACGGATCTGTTGTATAAATACGCGGTTCCGGTTCCTCCGTTCGTATATCCGGAATTATTGGCGAACTTGGGAGAGATGACCAACTCCGGCGTGGAATTGGCTGTAAGCGGTGGTATCGTGAAGACAAAGGATTTCGATTTCAACATGGGCGTGAATTTCTCTTACCAGAAGAATAAATTGAACTCCTTGAGCGGTTCTTATATGGGACAAGAGTTGCAGGCGAAACAATATATGGATCTGTCCAGTATGAGTGGTGCCGGTTTCGTAGGAAACAACCGTGTGGTTTATCAGATGGTAGGCCAGCCTGTCGGAGTGTTCTACATTCCTCGTTGCTTGGGCTTGACTCCGGCTTTGGATGAGAATGGAAACGCTATCGAAGGCCGCTATATCTACAACTTGGATCAGACGATCGATGGAAAAGAGGGTTTGGATACCAATGATGGTGGCGACCGTTATATCGCCGGACAAGCCATGCCGAAATATTATCTGGGAATGAACTTCAGCTTCCGCTACAAACGCTTTGACTTGATGACGCAGATGAACGGCGCTTTCGGTCATAAGATCTTCAACGGTACATCGCTAGCTTATATGAACTTGAGCCAGTTCCCTACATACAACGCGTTGGCTAAGGCTCCGGAAAGCAAGATCTACGACCAGTCGATCTCTGATTATTGGTTGGAAAAGGGCAATTATTTGAATATCGATTATATTACGTTGGGTTACAACATCGATTGCAAGAAGATCGAGAAATACGTGAAGAATATCCGTGTGACATTCTCGGTGAACAACGTAGCTACGATCACGGGTTACTCCGGTTTGTCTCCGATGATTAACAGTACGACGGTCGATAAAGATAATAATGACCTAGGTATGGATAACAAACGTTTCTATCCGTTATCCCGTACGTATTCATTAGGTTTGAGTGTTAACTTCTAAATCCATTTAAAGAGTCATGAAAAAGAAATTTATATATAGCTTTATGATAGCCGCTGCCGCCGCGGCATTTTCTTCCTGTTCTAATTTTTTGGAAGAGCGTCCTACAGACGCGTTTGATGAGGAGACCGCGTTCCAAAGCCCTACGTTGGTCTATGTAAACACGGTTGCGAGCCTGTACAATAATATGTTTAAGATCATGGGTAACGACCGTCATGTATATGACTTGAATACCTTCTCCAGCGATGAGGCTATGCTTCCTTGCCGTATTGGCGACTGGGAAGATGGCGGTTTATGGCAGAATATTTTCTTACACCGTTGGGGCACGATGAATGATTTGACCAAGAACTCTTGGGATTTCTTGTATGAGCAGATCGGAAAATGCAACCAGAGTGTTGATAAGTTGCAAGCCTTTGCCGAGGAACAACCGGACGTGGAATATTTCAAGGTTTATCTGGAAGAGGTCCGTGCGGTCCGTGCGTTTTTCTATTATGAGTTGTTGGATTTGTTCGCTCGTGTTCCGTTGGTAACTTCCTCTACGACACCGATGTCTGAGGTAAAGCAATCTGAACGTAGCGTTGTATTTAACTTTGTCCGTTCGGAGTTGGAGGAGGCGTTGCCTTATCTTTCAGATAACCGCAGTAACCAAAAAGGTGAGTATTACGGACGTATTACCAAGCCGGTGGCTTATATGATCTTGGCTAAGTTGGCGTTGAATGCGGAGGTTTACGCGGACGACAATTGGACGGACGGCAATCGTCCGGCTGGAAAGAACATCAAGTTTACCGTTGACGGTAAAGAGATGAACGCTTGGGAAGCTACGATCGCTTATGTGGATAAGCTGGAGGCTTTGGGCTATAAATTGCAGGGAAACTTCTCGGAGAATTTCGCCGTAGCGAACGAGACCTCGGTTGAGAATATTTTCACGGTTCCTATGGACCCGGTCGCTTATCCGGACGCTAAGGACTATAACGTGGTACGTACCCGCCATTATGATCATGCAACCGCTTACGGCCAATCCGGATGGAATGGCTCTTGCGCTACGGTGAAGGCGATGAACGTATTTAAGTTCGGTACGGCGGATGAGGATCCTCGTTGTAAGCTTACTTATTTTACGGGCGAGGTAACCGGTCCGGACGGAAAGACGATCTATACGGAATGGGACGGACAGAAAGTGCCTTTGAAATATGAGCCGAACGCCCCGAAGGTATATATGGATGCCTCCGATGGTTTGTTGGTGAAGACCGCCGGAGCTCGTATGGCTAAATATGAGTTCGACCAGAATGCTCAGGATGGTGGAAACTTGCATGGAAATGACTGCGTGATCTTCCGTTTCGCCGACGCGTTGCTGATGAAAGCGGAAGCCAAGATTCGTCTGGGACAGAATGGAGACGATGAGGTGAACCAAGTTCGTAACCGTGTAGGCGCCAAACCGCTACAAAACGTAACGCTGGATACGCTATTAGACGAGCGTATGCTTGAATTAGCTTGGGAAGGCGTACGCCGGCAGGATTTGATCCGTTTCGGTAAGTTTACCGAGGCTACGGTAGACCGTTATGTAGGCGTGAAACATTCCGCCAGCTCACTGGATTATCAAGAGGATAAGACGGGATATACAACGGTATTCTCCATCTATGCCGATATCCTTAGCCTGAATCCTAACTTGACACAGAATCCGGGATATTAATACGATTCATTTTAATCTTTAAGGCTTTATCAGGGGGCTGTCCGTTATTGGGCAGCCCTTTCTTCTTTTTGCTTGATTTTCCCTAGTATCTTCGGGAATTTCCATATAAATAACAACGTACAGCAAATAGCGGCCGTGGCATCCGATACGGCTTCTGCCGCGTATACGCCGGTTACCCCCATAAAATGAGGTAATAGTAATGCCAAAGGAATCAAGAGGATTACTTTACGAAGCAAGGCGATAAAGATAGATATCTTAGCTTGTCCCAACGCTACGAACATATTCTGGCAAGCTCGTTGTAAGCCAAAAATCGTCATACCCGCCAAGAAGATGGGCATGACCCAACGGACGGTATCGATCAACTCCTCGTCGCTTGTAAAAGCGGAGGCTACGGTTGAGGGGAATAAGATCATGAATAGCATGAGTATCAAGTTGAAAGAGAACATAACGATTAGCACGATACGAAAACAATCTTTCACCCGCTGTTTGTCTCCATGTCCGTAATTATAGCTTATGATCGGTACGAATCCTTGAGCGAAACCGGTCAGCGGTACGCTGGCGAATTGCATGGCACTCTGTAAGATAGCCAATGCGCTCACATAGATATCACCAAAATTTTTCAAACTACTATTCAAGACGAAACCCACCAGACTCTCCGTGCTGGCCATGATGAACGGAGAAATTCCCAAAGCGAACATCGAGAGTACGATTCTTCGGTCCAGTCTCATATACCGCCTTTCCAAAGGCAAGGAGGCACGTCTTGAGAAAAGGAAGCTCAATACCCATATGGCACTGCAAGCTTGTGATAGGATCGTGGCGAGCGCGGCGCCTTTTACCCCCATATCCAACCAGAAAATGAAGATAGGGTCTAATACGATATTCAATAAAGCCCCGATCAAAACCGAGCACATAGCGATAGACGGACGCCCTTGCGCGTTGATAAAGGCATTCAAGCCCGTGGATATCTCGACAAACAGAGTGCCCAGTAAATAAATAGAGAGATAATCCACCGCATATCCTAACGTATATTTTGATGCTCCCGTAAAAAGCAGGATCGGTTCCATGAAGGTATAGGTGATGAGGGAAGTGAATATAGTAAATAGGATAAGCAATATAAATCCATTTCCCACTATTTTTCCGGCCCGTTCCCGGTCGCCCTGTCCGAGAGCGATAGCCGCTAACGGTGAACCTCCCGCTCCCACGATAGCGGAGAAAGAAGAGATCAAGATCACGATGGAGGTGGTCACCCCTATACCAGCCAAAGCGTTTGTCCCGATCTCGGGAATATGCCCGATATAGATACGATCTACGATATTGTAAAGTAGGTTGACAAATTGGGCCGCTACCGCCGGAAGCGCCATTTTGAAAACCAGCGGTAGCATACGTTCCGTACCTAGCCTAGCCTCGTATTTGTTCTTCATATTCAATCGGGATTTCAATTAAAATGGCTGTAAAGTTACAAGAACTTGTTGGATTATATAATCGAGTTCCATAAATTACCAGTTAATAAAAAACACTTAATATCTACCACATCTACAATTCCTTCTTATATGCCTTATAAATAAACATCTTATATAGTGGTTGTAGATAGAAAATATCTACAATTATCATTCTTTATCTACCATGTTTTGATAGAAAACGCAAGAAACCAAATTATCGTTTAGGTTCGTGTGTCGTAGTGCCTATATATGTAAAAGTAGTTTCTATTAGGGAAAACAAAAGTTTCGTGCTGAAGAAACTTTAGTTTCTATATAGGGAAACAAAAGTTTTCTGATTGATAAACTTTTGTTTTTTACCATAAAAAACTGCAAATGCTTATATGCTAATATTTTAAATACATAATATAACTAGTAGATACATAGTGTGCCGCATCTCCTTGCTGGCTGATCGTATCTCAAAATCACTATTGAAAAACAAATATTTTAGTGGTATTTATAAAATAAATTTTATAACTTGCGTTTAAGTTGTAAACTGTAATCTAAATGAAGAGAACACTAGGACTGACTTTGCTACTTTTCGCTACCCTTTTTTCTTGTATGCGCCAAGAAAAACCATTACCTGCGGAATTATCTCGTGCGGAATCTGTGATGTGGGAGCATCCGGATAGCGCTCTATCTATATTACGTTCTATGCCTCAATCATCACTCTCTAGCGGAAAGAACTATGCTACTTGGGCGCTATTGTTGGCACAAGCCCGGGATAAGGTATATGGTAAACGCCTTCCGGATTCGTTGAATATCCCTTCCTCGGATAAGTTGGTTCAAGATGCGATGGATTATTTCGAGAAAGAGGATGACTTGAAAAGGATGGCGCAAGCGTATTATTATAAGGGACAATTATTGGAGGATCAGAAAAAGTTAACGGAAGCGATACCTCTCTTTTTAAAGTCTAAAGATATAATGACAAGGTTGGATGAGCCGCTTTTTACTTATCTGATCTGCCAATCATTAGGAAATACGTATCGTTATCAAGATCTTTATGAAGAATCGTTGGTACAATTAAAGGATGCTTATCAATACGCATTACGATCAGGAAATGGAGAACGGATATCTTATGCTCTATCGGAGCTGGAAAGAACTTATGTGCATATAAATGAGATGGATAGTGCCTTATTCTATTTTGGTAAATCATTGGAAAATGCTAAAAGATTAGGAAATTTAGAACTTGAAGCTATGGCTATGGGAGAGCTAGGCGTTGTTTATAATGAGTTAAGTCAAGGAGAAAAAGCTTTACATTACACTAGAAAAGAGCTTGACTTATGTTTACAAGTATCTTCCTTACATAAGCTTCCTCAAATATATTACAAGATAGGTAGTGCTTTTTGGAGTTTGGGGCAACTAGACTCAGCAAAGGTCTACTTTCAGAAATCTTTAGAAACGGACAATTTGTATACGCTAAGTGAAGCCTATGAAGTGTTATATTATATATGTGTAGAACAAAAACTTTACAAGGAGGCCATAGAATATAATAACCAATATCTTATTTACTCAGATTCGCTACAGGTAATAAATCATGCTGGAGAATTGGCTGAAATTCAGGCTCGGTATGATCATGAGAGATTGTTGAACATAAATAACCAGCTAAAACTAGAAAAAACGAATCAAGAGATAATCGGCTTGTTTGTCACTGCGGTTCTGTTGATTCTTATAATAGTCTATCAATATCGTGTATTGCGGAAGGAAAAATCTTTAGCGCATGCTAGAGAGCAAATACGAATTTACAAGGAATCGATAAGAGAGAATGAGAATCGTATAAAAGAAAATGAGCAATTGATCGCCACGTTAAATAATAAACAGCAGGAAATCGACGAGATTGTTTCAGAGAATAAAAGTTTATTGGATCAAAATGCGGAGTCCCATAAAGAGATAGAGAAATATGAAGAGCTACTGAAATCCTCATATAAGAAACTAGATGAGCAATTACCTTATTTCGATAAATTGAAAGACCTAAAAGAGCATCCTAAATATCTGAAGGATGCAGATTGGTCATTAATCATAAACTGGACAAACTTGCAATACCATCAGTTCTATACACGGTTAGAGAAAGATTTCCCTGATTTCTCCGAATTAGATAAGCGATATTGCTGCTTAATCAAGATGGGGTTCAGTTCTTCCCAAATAGCTGTTTTTGCGAACTCTCTCCCCGAGTCTGTATCCAAACAGAAACAGCGTATCAAACAGCGTATCAAAAAAAGCAAACAAATACCTTCCGACGTAAGTTTCTTACTAGATCAATATCTCAAAGAGTACTAAAAACAGGGGATGTCCATATGCGTGTTTTTAATTTATTGATTATCAGTGTTATCTGGTCTTGATTTGTCCATGTGTGTTCCTTGACTATGTATGAAAATGAGTCTACATTTGTGCTAGACTTTTATACAAAAGATATGCGTTTATACTCCATTATTATTCCTGTTTATAACAGGCCGGATGAGCTTGATGATCTGTTATCAAGCCTTTGCAAGCAAACCTATGTCCATTTTGAGGTTATCGTGGTGGAGGATGGTTCGGAGATACCGGCGAAAGAGATTGTTGGGCGATAC